>JAQVLL010000080.1 GCA_028704195.1 Smithellaceae bacterium | reverse complement strand
CTAATGCTGTTACCATCTACATTACTTTACATATCCTGCAATTCCGTCAAAACGATAACCCTTTCTGACACCCGTTGCGGCCCGGGAGTCAGTGGAATAATAGTGCCTGCCTGTTGAAGGATTGACCCAGCGATACAATTCCCTCGTGCCTCTCATTCTGGAGGTGGCAATATTTCCAATTGAACATTCAAAGAAATAACCATCGAGACTTTTTCCGCCTCCCGACCGGTCATAGTGATAATAATGGTCTTTCAGTACCGGATTGTACCAGCGATAAAAACTTGCCGTTCCGGGGGTATCGGGATGAAAAAGCCGAAAGGCTATCCCCTCCTTCACATAGCCGTTTTTTTTCAGGGCTGCCTCTTCAACATGTTCATTCAAGGTGAGCACATAGTCGAGATCTTTTGAATATAAATAAACATCCATGTTTTTGTGCATCGCACCAGGAAGCACATCAATAAATATGGATGCTTTTTCTTCTCCGGAATTTGATTTAAAGACAATTTGATCACCATATGAACCCGGCGCAATATTTGATGTATTCAATTGAACATCCACGTAATCCGTTTCGCTCAGTGTTTTACCCGAATTGGGATGAACGGTGATCCAACCCCGTGGACCCTGTATAATTTCTTTGCCGAAGATCTTAACACCCTCGAATTCCAGGCCGCCTTCCCTGCTGACGATGGTAATTGAATGAGGTCCGTTTCGTAAACCTTCCGCAATCACCAATTCTTTCTTTTCCCCAGAATCGGAAGACATATCCGGAAGTTTCAGTAGGATATCATCCAGATAGATTGAACAACCACTGTTTTCCGTATGGGATTTCATGAAAACACTGCATCCGGTTCCATGAAACCGGAATTTAATCGCACTTGCCATTCCCTTGCTTAAGGGATATCCGTTACTTTCGGTCCATTCTCCAAGCAATTCCATGGAATCCTTTAAATGTTCGGGAATGAAATATTGACCCTCCTTCAGAAGTCCTTCATTGTGAAATGAAAAGAATCTGCCATTATGCAATTCTTTCAGAAATGAAACGGATATGGCTTTCGGTAGCACAACGGACCATCGTAAAATCTCCCTGCCTTTATTGGTCAGTTGAATTTTTTTTGATATGATTTTCCCGGGTAAATGCATTCCAAAATCCAGACGTTGTGGATTTAAGCTGATGAGAGGATCATCCTGCAGCGTGTGAATTCTAAAATTAATGAAGACTGTTCTCTTTCCGCCTGTCGACGTCATCCGAATTGAATTTCGGAACAATCCTGATTTGACATCTTTCTGGCAGATGATTTCCTGTCCTGCACTTTCCATTTTCATTACAGCCCTGTAATTTGAAGTCTGAGCTCTTTCGGTAAAAAGCCCCCCGATATTCTCTGTTATCGATAATTCCACGTGAAGGTTGTCGCCGGCCTCTGATGTCACACCCGTGATCACGTGATCACCGGCGCTTTCCCAGTCATGCGGGCAGGACACCGACCAATCCAGCATTCCAGGGACAACATTTTTTAAATGAAATTCTCCAAAAACCGTTTCCCCGGGTTTAACGGACCCCAGATCAAGCTCCCGCGGTGTGATCCTGAAAACGGGACGCTGTTCGTCATCGACCTTTTCAAACATGAAGAGCTTGCCGATCTTATAATCTGAACCGTTCATCGCGAAAGCATGACAAAAACAGATGCCTGCAAATGCCAATGTTGCTATAAAAAATGTAATTTTATTAAACATAGCCCCCTCAGATCAGTTACTTCGTTTTACTAGCGCAAAGATAAATTTTTAGCAATATCTTTAAAGACCTTGACAGAGTATATGGAGAAGATGTAACCTTCGCGCTAATTTTTACATGCCCGTTATTTACGGGAGCTGAAATAAATTCCTTTCGAATTATTATCCGATGATTCAAGATGATTTAAAATACTGGATGGCCCTGAAATCCATCGACGGAATCGGCAATGCCTCTTTCGGACCGCTTCTGAAACGTTTCCGTTCTCCGGCCGATGTTTTTTCGGCGCCGCTCGACGACCTTTCGGGAATACCCGGAATAAGTAAAAACAGCGCGTTGGCTATTAAAGCATTTAAAAACTGGGATCAAATTCTCAGGCAGATGGATTTGCTGGAGAAAATGGGGGCTGACATCATCACCTGTCTTGATGAATGCTACCCCCCTAACCTTTTGAACATTTATGACAGCCCGGTTTTTTTGTTTGTTTTGGGCCATTTGCCCAAAGACATGATTCCCGTCGCGATTGTCGGTTCGAGAAATGCCACTGCCTATGGCAGATATACAACGGACAGGATAAGCAGGGAACTGGCATTGAGAGGCATCACCATTGTCAGCGGTATGGCGCGTGGCATTGATTCCTGTGCCCATCGAGGCGCACTTGCCGCCCGGGGAAACACCATAGCAGTTCTGGGTAGCGGTCTGGACGTGATTTATCCCCTGGATAACAAAAAATTATTTGACGCCATTTCTCAAAACGGTGCGGTCATTTCAGAATATCCGCTGGGCACGCAGCCAATCCCCTATCATTTTCCTGCTCGCAACCGCATCATCAGCGGCATATCCTACGGCGTTGTGGTTGTTGAAGCTGGCCAGAAAAGCGGGTCGCTGATCACGGCTTCACTGGCGATGGAACAGGGGCGAGACGTTTTCGCGATTCCGGGAGCGATTGATTCTGCGCATTCCCGAGGCACCAACAGCCTGATTAAACAGGGAGCGAAACTCATTGATACAATCGATGATATTCTGGAAGATATTTTTCCTCAACTGGAAAGGCCGTCCATCCAACCCATGCAAAAGCAGCAGGAGATGTTTCCCGACACTTTCTTAGAAAAAGACACGGTAAAAAACAGTGATCCTCTCCCTCCCCCATCCAAGGAAATCCTGAAAACGCTGTCTCAAAAAAAAATCCATGCCGATGATATTATCGCGGTCGCGGGCCTGCCTCCCGCCGAAGTGTTAAGCATGCTGATCACATTGGAATTAAAAGGAATTATTGAACAACATCCGGGCAAATATTTTTCACTGAAAAAATAAGTTCTTTACAAAATGAATTCTTCCGTCTATAGGGGCGGCGAATTATAAAGGAGCGGATATGTCAAATTCATTAATTGTTGTGGAATCTCCCACAAAAGTGAAAACCATAAAAAAATTCCTCGGCAAGGATTTCAATGTCGTCGCTTCCATGGGGCATATCAAAGACCTGCCGAAGAAAACGTTGGGAATTGATCTTGAAAAAGATTTTGAGCCTACCTATCATGTTATTGATAGCAAAAAGAAAATGATCGATGAATTGAAAAAAGCGGCAAAAACCGCTGAAAATATCTATCTGGCGCCCGACCCTGACCGCGAGGGAGAAGCAATTGCCTGGCACATTGCAGACGTGATTGGCGCGAAGAAAAATAAAAAAATATATCGGGTTCTCTTTAACGATTTAACAAAGAAAACCGTTTTAGAAGCCATCAGTCATCCTCAACAGCTTGATTTCGACAAATATGAGGCGCAGCAGACGCGCCGCATTCTCGACCGGCTGGTCGGTTATCAGATCAGTCCCGTGTTATGGGATAAAGTCAAAAGAGGTCTGAGTGCAGGCCGTGTGCAGTCCGTTGCCGTGCGGATCATTTGTGAAAGAGAAGATGAAATCAGCAAATTTGTGGCGGAAGAATACTGGAATCTGATTGCGCAGTTTGAAGGCAGTCAGCCACCCCCTTTTGATGCGAAACTGATCAAAATTGACGGCAAAAAGGCAAAGGTCACCAATGGTGAGCAATCTGCAAATCTGGCCGCCGAAATCAAAAAAGCATCTTTTTTGATTGAAAAAATAGAGAAAAAAGAAATCAAACGTTCAGCTCTGCCGCCTTTTACCACAAGCAAACTTCAGCAGGAAGCCTCCCGCTGGCTCAGGTTTTCGGCAAAAAAGACCATGACCATTGCTCAAAAATTATATGAAGGCATTGAACTTGGAAAAGAAGGTTCCGTAGGGCTTATTACCTATATGAGAACGGACTCCTACCGAATCGCCGATGAAGCGTTGACGGCCGTTCGCAGCTTCATTAAAGAGAATTATTCCGGCGATTATCTGCCGAACAAGCCGCATTTTTACAAGAATGGTCAGAAGACACAGGACGCACATGAAGCCATCCGTCCATCGAGTATGTCCTACAAGCCGCAGGACATTAAAGAATACCTGACAAATGAACAGTTCAGACTCTACCAGCTCATCTGGAACCGCTTTTTGGCCAGCCAGATGAATCCGGCGATCTTTGATCAGACGACCATTGACATCGCCGGAGCTAACTGCATTTTCCGCGCACAGGGACAGGTGCTGAAATTCCCCGGATTTACAATTGTCTACACGGAAGGCAAAGATGATAAAGAAGAAGAAAACGGAGCGGAAAGGCTTCTGCCGAATTTAAAAGAAAAGGAAAAATTAATCCTGGTTAAACTTGACACACAGCAGAAATTCACCCAGCCACCACCCCGTTTTTCGGAAGCGTCCCTTGTGCGCGAACTGGAAGAAAACGGTATCGGGCGTCCCAGCACTTACGCCGCAATTCTTTCGACAATTCAGGATAGGGAATATGTGCACCTGGAGAAAGGCAAATTTATCCCGACGGAGCTGGGAAAAGTCGTCACCGAGCTTTTGGTTCAAAGTTTTCCGACCGTTCTGGACCTGGCCTTCACAGCAGACATGGAAAACAAGCTGGACTCCATCGAAAGCGGAGCGAACAAGCGAGTCAAGACACTGCAGGATTTTTATACCCTTTTTTCCAGTGAACTGGATAAAGCAAAAAGTGAAATGCGCAACGTCAAGACAGAAGAAACACCGACAGATCTGGTTTGCGAAAAGTGCAATTCCCCCATGGTGATTAAATGGGGGAAAAACGGACGATTCCTTTGCTGCTCCAACTACCCCGACTGCAAAAATACCATGAATTTCACTCACGATGAAAACGGCAAGGTAAGACACGTGGAAGTAAAAACAACGGATATCAAATGTAGTAAATGCGGCAAACCCATGCAGATCAAAGAGGGGCGCTTCGGCCAGTTCCTTGCCTGTTCGGGTTACCCGGAATGCAAAAACACCATGAACGCGACAAAGAATGAAAATGGTGAAATTGTCGTTCGGGAAGAGCCGAAAACGGACGAGGTTTGTGAATTATGTGGTAAACCGATGGCCGTAAAGCGAGGTCGTTTCGGACAGTTCCTGGGATGCACCGGTTACCCCGAATGCAAAAACATCAAGAAGATCGGCAAGGACGGCAAGGCATCCGCGCAGGAATCACCGGCAACCGATGAAGTCTGTGATGTGTGCGGCAAACCGATGGCTGTAAAGCGAGGCCGCTTCGGTCAGTTCCTGGGATGCACCGGTTACCCCGAATGCAAAAACATCAGGAAAATCCCCAGGAATAAATCACCGGAACCACAGGCATAATTTTCTGTGAATATCCTGAATGTATCACTATGACATTTTAGCTTCATCCTTTCCAATGGTGATAGGCCTCCTTTATTCTGGAAATTGGGGTATCCATTATGAAATCAGCAGTCAATATTATCGGCGGAGGACTTGCCGGCTGCGAAGCCGCCTGGCAGCTTTTGCAGCGTGGCCATGCGGTACGTCTTTTTGAAATGAAACCTCAGCGATTTTCCCCCGCACACAGAATGGAAAACCTTGCAGAACTGGTTTGCAGCAATTCTTTTAAATCCAACAATCCCGATAGCGCTCCTGGGCTGCTCAAGCAGGAACTGCGCAGTCTTCATTCACTCATAATGTCTGCCGCCGATCAGACAGCCGTTGCCGCAGGAAGCGCACTGGCCGTGGACCGCACTGAATTCGCCTGGACTGTGGAAAATATACTTTTACAACAAAAAAATTTCGAGCTGATCCGAAAGGAAGTCACCGGGATTCCCCGCGATGGTCTTACGATTATCGCCACGGGACCCTTAACCTCTGATATTTTTGCCCAGGCTATTTCAGTGATGCTGGGCGATGCCTATTTATATTTCTATGACGCCATCGCTCCTATCGTCAATGCCGATTCCATCAATATGGAAAAAGTTTATGTGGCGTCGCGCTATGATAAGGGAACCCCGGATTATCTGAACTGCCCCCTTACTGAAGATGACTATAAAATGTTCATCCACGAATTGCTGGAGGGAGTAAAGGTTTCAGTTAGAAATTTTGAAAAAATAAAACATTTTGAAGGTTGTCTGCCCATAGAAGTTCTGGCTGCCCGGGGTCATGATGCCCTAGCTTTTGGGCCGATGAAACCAGTGGGCTTAATCAATCCGCGCACGGGCACCATGCCTTACGCCGTCGTTCAGCTGCGCCGGGAGAATTCTTCCGGCACGCTGTATAACATGGTTGGATTTCAAACCAAGCTCACCTGGCCTGAGCAGAAACGAATTTTCCGCCTCATTCCCGGTCTCGAATACGCTGAATTCGCGCGGCTGGGAAGTATTCACCGCAATACATACATCCATTCCCCTTCCCTGTTAACAGCCTCACTTCAACTCAAAACCAACCCGAACATTTTTTTCGCCGGACAAATCACTGGCGTGGAAGGCTACATGGAATCAACTGCCATGGGACTTCTGGCAGGATTATGTGCCGCCTCAATTCTTGAGAAAAGGCCGATACAGCCCCCTCCCGCATCCACGGCCATCGGTTCACTCGCACGTTATATTACCTCCGACGAATCACGGCAAAACTTCCAGCCCATGAACATCAATTTTGGTATCCTTGAAAAGCTGCCTGCAAAACGAATGAAAAAAAAGGAAAAACATTTTGAATATGTCAGTAAAGCCTCTCAGTCTCTAAAAGACTGGCTGCATAAGCAGAATCTTCAAACATAAATAAGGCTATGGCATCAGCATACCTGCTTGCTTTAACACTATATCAAATACGAAGTTGCACCCATACCATACATAGTTGGCAAAACGTGACATTTACCAGCGAATGGCAGCAATAAATCGTTTCAGAAATCCTATACACATAATTCCATACACAATTCTTGACAATTGCTTCCTTTTAGCAGTAAAATAAATTTAAAAAAGAAAGAGGAGGAATTTATGAAAAGATTTAATCTTGTAATAGCATTTTTTGTTTTTTTTGGTCTTGTAATCGGCGCATCGTTTGCTCAAGCTGGTGATTTAGACGGCAAATGGAATTTGAAAGTCACATCTCCGATGGGTTCAGGCACTCCTGAATTTAAATTGACGCAGTCAGGCAAAAAATTAACAGGTCATTACAAGGGCACGTTTGGTGAAGCCCCTGTCAAAGGCAGCGTTGACGGCAACAGTTTTATTATGAAAATCCCGCAAAGCGGCCAGTTCATCACCTACACAGGATCCTTTGCCGGCAACACAATGAAAGGCACAATTGATTTTGCCGGTCAGGGCAACGGCGATTTCACAGGCACAAGAACCGCTGGAAAAGCAGAGAAAGCAGCTGTGAAAACCGAGAAAGCAGCTGTGAAAACCGAGAAAGCAGATGTGAAAGCAGAGAAAGCCGCTGTGAAAACCGAGAAAGCAGCTGTGAAAACCGAGAAAGCTGCTGTGAAAGCTGAGAATGCAGATGTGAAAGCAGAGAAAGCCGCTGTGAAAACCGAGAAAGCAGCTGTGAAAGCCGAGAAAAAATCCACTTCTCAGGCTGGTGGTTTAGACGGCAAATGGAATTTGAAAGTCACATCTCCGATGGGTTCAGGCACTCCTGAATTTAAATTGACGCAGTCAGGCAAAAAATTAACAGGTCATTACAAGGGCACGTTTGGTGAAGCCCCTGTC
>JAQVLL010000079.1 GCA_028704195.1 Smithellaceae bacterium | reverse complement strand
GTAAGGAGATAGTTATGAATATCGGAAAGATTGTTCAGGTTATTGGACCCGTTGTTGACGTGGCTTTTGAAGAGGGGAAACTTCCCAGCATTTTGAACGCAATTTTGATTACCAACCCCGCGATCAATGATCAGGAAGATAACCTGGTTGTCGAAGTGGCTCAGCATTTGGGCGACAATGTTGTCCGTTGCATCGCCATGGATGTCACCGATGGTTTGATTCGCGGCATGGCCTGCAAAGATACGGGAGATCCGATTACTGTTCCCGTCGGCAAATCATGTCTCGGCAGAATTCAGAACGTTGTGGGTCGTCCCGTAGATGGTCTGGGACCCATTAATGCTGAGACTCACATGCCGATTCATAGACTTTCACCGACTTTCCTTGAACAGGACACATCCGTGCACGTTCTGGAAACCGGCGTTAAGGTTATCGACCTGCTGGTTCCCTTCCCCCGTGGCGGTAAAATGGGCATGTTCGGCGGCGCAGGCGTCGGTAAGACCGTCGTTATGATGGAAATGATTCATAACATTGCCATGCACCACGGCGGTATTTCCGTGTTCGCAGGCGTTGGTGAAAGAACCCGTGAAGGAAACGATCTTTATCGTGAAATGCTGGAATCAGGCGTTATCAAGCAGGCCGCTTTGATTTACGGACAGATGACTGAACCGCCCGGAGCCCGGGCCAGAATTTCTTTGACGGCTCTGGCCAATGCGGAATATTTCCGCGATATCGAAGGCCAGGACGTGCTTTTGTTCGTCGACAACATTTTCCGTTTCACACAGGCCGGTTCTGAAGTTTCCGCTCTGCTGGGACGTATGCCTTCGGCCGTCGGTTATCAGCCGACACTGGCCTGCGACCTTGGTGAATTACAGGAACGTATTACTTCAACCAACAAAGGTTCGATTACAGCCGTTCAGTGCGTTTACGTTCCCGCTGACGACTTGACCGACCCGGCTCCTGCAACGACGTTTGCCCATCTTGACGGAACCGTCGTTTTGTCCCGTCCAATCGCCGAACTGGGTATTTATCCCGCGGTGGATCCCCTCGATTCAACATCACGTATTCTTGATCCTAACGTTATCGGTGAGGAACATTATCAGGTTGCCCGACAGGTACAGGTGACCCTGCAGAAATATAAAGATTTGCAGGACATCATTGCCATTCTGGGTATGGACGAGCTCTCTGAACAGGATAAGCTGACGGTTAGCCGTGCCCGAAAGATTCAGAGATTCCTTTCTCAGCCATTCTTTGTTGCCGCTCAGTTTACAGGAACGGAAGGTAAATTTGTTTCCGTGCCCGACACTGTAAGAGGATTTAAGGAAATCCTGGAAGGCAAACATGACGAACTGCCGGAACAGGCTTTCTACATGGTGGGCGGGATAGAAGAAGCGATAGAAAAAGCACAGAAGCTTTCCTTATAAGCGAGGATTCCAATGGCGGAAGAAATAACTCTTGAAGTGGTAACGCCGGAAAAAATGGTTTTTTCCGGGAAGGTTGACGAAGTGACATTGCCTGGAACAGAAGGTGAGTTTGGTGTATTGCGCGGGCATGAACCTTTATTGACTTCGGTGGATATTGGAGAGCTTTACTTCCTTACCGGTGGGAAAAAGTTCTATTATGCCGTGAATACCGGTTATGCGGAAGTGACAGGAAGCAAGGTTACCGTCCTGATTGAAACGGCGGAAAGAGCCGATGTGATCGACAAAGACAGGGCCATCAAGGCAAAAGAAAAGGCAACGGCAAGTTTAGCTCAGATCAACAAGGAGCATGAAGACTACGAAAAAATGCGTTTAGCGCTTGCCCGTGCAATCAACAGGATTAGTGTTGCTGATAAATTAATGTAAAACTATTCGTTTACAATATAAATCAAAAAAAGCAGCTCAATATGGAAAGAGCTGCTTTTTTTATGGTTTTTTTGTGCTTTTATATGTTTGGGGAATTTGGCTGGTATACCAAGTCGCATGTAGTTGCCAATTTCAGAATGCCAACTACATGCAACTTGGTACTACTTGCAGGATATATCGATAATCTGAAATTTGCGCGTTCCGCCCGGCGTTTTTACGATGATCTCGCTGTCAATGCCTTTACCGATCAGCGCCCTGCCGATCGGGGACGTCACTGAAATTTTATTGAGATTGATATCCGATTCGAACGGGCCGACGAGCTGATATTTTATTTCTTCTCCGCTGTCACTGTCAATGTCGGCAATGGTTACATAACTTCCAAACACCACTTTGTCGCTGACGTTTCCCGTCAGGCTGATGATGTTGCAGGATGCCAGATTGTTTTCCAGTTCCTGTGACTTGCCATGCAGGTAGGACTGGCGTTCCTTTGCTGCTGAATATTCCGCGTTTTCAGAAAGATCGCCATGCGATCGAGCGACTTCGATATCACGGATATTTTCAGGAATGGCCACATTCTTAATGTTGTCCAGTTCCTTTTTTAATTTATCAAAGCCCTCTTTCGTAATAGGCATCTTTTCCATAAATACTCCAGACACGTTGGCCCTGCTCTGACTTGATTTTATTGTTCAATCCTGCTCACGCGGGACGAGTGTTGATTCCCCGCAGTTTGCTTCGAGGTGTTTGATCAACAGGCAGGAACATCTTTTTCATAATTTCTAAACGAGAAGATGTGTCCTGTCAAGCAACATTTCACTTTGTGTTTCGTGCACATGGGATGACGTACGCATTTTGATGATCAGGCGATAAACATATCAGGCATATGTTGTTTTGTCGGATGGATTGTGTTAATGAACGTCAGTCACATATGTGGAAAGGAAATATACTTCATAGCATGCTCGATAAATATGACAGGGATATCAATTATCTTCGGGTTTCCATTACCGACCGGTGCAACCTGCGCTGCACATATTGCCGTCCCAAGGAAGGTTTTTCGCTGAAGGGACATGATGTCATTCTCCGTTATGAGGAAATTCTTCGTGTTGTTTCTCAAGCCGTTAAAATGGGATTTGTCAAGGTTCGCCTGACGGGCGGTGAACCGCTTGTCCGGCGGGGGTTTGTAGAGTTTGCCGCCGCCCTGAAAAAGATTCAGGGCCTTCAGGATATCAGCCTGACAACCAACGGCGTTCTGCTGGATAAATATGCTGAAGGAATTTTCAATGCGGGAATCACCAGGATCAATATCAGCCTGGATTCTTTGGATGAAAAAAAATATTTTCAGGTAACCGGTGGGGGGAATATTAACGACGTATTACGGGGCATAGCCGCCGCGGAAAAGGCCGGTTTCGCGCCTATAAAAATCAATATCGTAGTGCTCAAAGGATTCAATGATGATGAAGTGCTGAATTTTGTGGATTTAGCCAGGAAGAAACCTTTTCAGGTTCGCTTTATCGAACTCATGCCGATTAGTGAGGTAAATATTCATCAGCCGCAGGAGTTTCTGGCTGCTGATCAGCTGCTAAAACTTATTGGCAGGCATTACCCGCTTGAGCCGGTCAACGGAAAGAAAAATAAATCGGATGGTCCGGCCAGAATGTTCAACATTAAGGGGGGACTGGGAGAGATCGGTATGATCAATTCTGTCAGCGATCATTTCTGTGCCGCCTGCAACCGTATGCGGCTGACCGCTGACGGCAAACTGCGGGTCTGTCTGCTCAAGGAAGAAGAAGTTGATTTGAAGGAGGCACTGAACCGCCATTGCAGTGATGATGAATTAGCGGGTCTGATCCGCAAGGCGATATTGTTGAAGCCCGAAAAACACGACATCGACTGCACAGACAGACATTTAAAAAAATGTCACCGCGATATGTCGGACATTGGTGGGTGAAACTCCGTTGATGCAATAATTTAAATATGAAGTATAATATCAGTTAATTTTTGTTTTATCTTTAAAAGGGGAGCAGGCGGTCGCCTGTCCCGGGAAACGAAAACCCTGCAGTCTTTGATAAAAGGATGGCTACATGTTATTTGATCCGCTACAGGCCGTCTCACAGGATCACTGGCTGGAAACAGAACTGGGACGTTATATATTTTCCAGGCAGGAAAAGTTGATCACGGATTTGTTGCGTCCTGCTGCCGGCGAATCAGTGTTGGATGTGGGGTGCGGGTCGGGGAATTATTTAAATCTGTTTGCGCAAAAAAAATGCTCCCTGACCGGAATCGATCCATCAGATGCCGCTCTTGCTTCGGCACGGAACAAACTAGGTCACCGTTGCGAACTTGTACGGGGAAGTGCTGTCGATCTTCCTTTTTCAGACAATGAATTTGATGTCGTTACTTTGATCAATAATCTGCGTACCCTGGATGATCCGCAAAAAATCATTGCGGAGGCTGTCCGTGTAAGCCGAAACCGTGTTTTTATCGGCTTTTTCAATAAGCGTTCCTTTGTGGGAACACGCCAGTCTGTCCGCAAGCTTTTTGGTTTTCCCGTCACTTCCGGAGTACGCTTTTTTACTGTCGGTGAAATGCAGTCCATCATCGGAAAATCCATGCCATCGCCTTCGATCACATGGGGATCCGCGATTTATCTTCCCGGTCCGGTTTACACATTTTTTTCGGAGCTGGAGGAGCTTTTCCCCATGAAGAAAAATCCACTGGGTGTTTTTGTCGGAATGGTATTTGCTGTAAACTATACGTATCGAACGGTCCAGAGTCCTATTTTGAATTCGTTTGATGTGGAGGCAAAAACGAGCACCGCGGCTCCGGAAGCTATACGCGGCATGCTCCAGGAGGGTGATCGATGATCCGCGAAGCGCTGCTTTATGATAAACTGGATGACAACCGGGTTCAGTGTGCGTTGTGCGCTCACCGCTGTAAAATCAATCCCGGCCGACGGGGTCTCTGTGGTGTGAGGGAAAATAAAGATGGTGTATTATATTCTCTTGTTTTTGGAACACTGATTGCCGAGCATGTTGATCCGATTGAAAAGAAGCCTTTTTTCCATGTGCTCCCCGCGACGAGATCCTATTCCATAGCCACGGTCGGCTGCAATTTCAACTGTGATTTTTGTCAAAATCATGAAATATCTCAAATGCCCCGTTCGACGCTGATGATCATGGGTGAAGATACGCCCCCTGCGGTCATTGTGGAGCGGGCAAAAAAAAGTGCCTGCAAAACAATAGCTTATACGTATACGGAACCCACGGTTTATCTGGAAACCGCGTTGGAAACAGGAAAAATTGCCTGTCGGGAAGGATTACAGAATGTTTTTGTGACAAACGGATTTATGACCCCTCAAGCCATTGAAATGATTTCCCCTTATCTTGCCGCCGCCAACGTGGATTTGAAATCTTTTCGTGATGAATTTTATACAAAACAATGCGGCGGGAAGCTCCACCCGGTTTTAGACACCTTGAAAAAGATGAAGGAGCTGGGAATCTGGCTGGAAATTACCACCCTGCTAATCCCGGGATTGAACGACTCTTTGGAAGAATTACGGGACATCGCAGGGTTCATCAGCAGCCTGGGTCCGGAAACTCCCTGGCATATCAGCAGGTTCCATCCACAATTCAAGATGGTCAGGACGCCGCCGACCCCGATTTCCTTGCTCCACAGGGCCTGTCACATCGGGAAAGAATCAGGATTGCGGTATGTTTACAGCGGTAATGTGCCTGGCGACGAGGGTGAAAACACCTATTGCTCAAATTGTTCCAATCTGCTAATTAATCGTTATGGTTACAAAATTGTCGCCAACCATCTAGCGGGAAATTCATGTCCCCAATGCGGAAAGAAACTGGAGGGTGTTTTTTAAGATTTTTTAAGAATAACAATCCCAAGGACACCCACGACAGAATATCTGTCCGGATTTGGCCGGATTTTATTTTTTATGCCTCCCGGTTGATTGATTTCAATTTTATCCTTTATTATGATCCAAGCACAATATGTTGTGGTACTATTTTTACTGGACACATTTTGTTGTATTTTCACTTTACAAAGGAAATATCTTTTGTTAAGATTTTCCAAAATTTAGACAGTTTGATTGAAAAACGTTATGAAGCTTAAACGGTTAGAAATATCAGGTTTCAAATCTTTCCGCGACAAGACCGTCATTGATTTTTCCCAGGGCGTAAATGCGATTGTCGGGCCCAACGGCTGCGGAAAATCAAACGTGGTTGACGCGATCCGCTGGGTAATGGGGGAACAGCGCGTCAAAGCACTGCGCGGAAAGAAAATGGACGATGTAGTCTTCAACGGCAGTGAAGATGCCGCTCCCGTAAGCATGGCGGAAGTGGTCATGACTCTGTCCAGCGACGGGTCGAGCTTTCCCGGTGTATACGGGGAGCTGACGGAAGTGTCTATTTCACGCAGGGTCATTCTGGACGATGAAAGCGAATACTGCATCAATCGTGTGCCCTGCCGTCTGCTGGATATTAAAGAGTTCTTTATGGGTACGGGTGTTGGCGCAAGAACCTATTCTCTGGTGGAGCAGGGTTCCGTGGCCACCATGGTGGAGGCCAAACCGGAAGACCGCCGCCTGTTTATTGAAGACGCGGCCGGCGTGTCCAAATACAAAAGCCGTAAAGATGCCGCCGTTCGAAAGATGGAAGCAACCAGGCAGAATATTCTCCGCCTCAACGACATCCACAAGGAAGTTAAATCCCAGCTCAACGCCATTGCCAGGCAGGCCAAAAAAGCCGAGCAATACAAGGAAATAAAGCTGCGGATCAAAGATGCCGAATTGATTCTTGCCAGACAGAATTTTGCGAAGCTGGCTGGCAAAAGCGACGCATTGCAGGAATCCCGCACTCAATTTTCCGGGCAGTCTGAAAATATCCGGGCTCAACTGGAGGCAAAGGAGTCCGCGCTGGAAGAAATGAAGGCGAAGCTGCTGGAAAACGATGAACAAATCAGCCGCCGTCAAACCGAGCTTTATGAAATCAAAAATTCAATCACCATCAAGGAAAAAAATATCGAGTTTTCGAGCCGTCGGATCACCGAAGCCACGGAGCGCAAACAAAAGAATCAATCTGAAATAGATTTAATGGAGCACAAAAAGTCATCTCTCGCGTCGGAAATGGATCTTCTGCAGAAAAAGGCGGAAGAAGCCACGAACCGGATGACCCAGCTTCAGGACGAGCTGGAGGCCGGCCAGGAGGAAGTTGAGGCGCTCCTGGAAAACGACAGGGAAATCAACTCCAGCCTGGAAGAACATAAAATCCGGTACATTGATGTGATGCAGGATCTGGCCAAGTCCACCAACATTATTGCGACCCTCAACAAAAATCTGGAGGATTTCAAGAAGCGCGAAGAGAGGGAAAACCGCGAAATTGAACAGGATAAAAACAGGTTTGATGAACTGGCGGTTAAGCTGCAATCGCTCAGGGCGGATCAGGCGGCGGAAGAAGAGGAAATCAATAAGCTGAGCGGGCAGAAAGAAGCGATCGCAGACGAGCTGCAAAGGGCCAGATCAGATCTTCAGGTTCTTGAAGAGCGGATCTGGCACATCAAGGAAGAGGCAGGCGGAAAATCGTCGCGCCTGCAATCGCTGGGAGAATTCCAGGCCGCTTTTAAATGGTCCAGTGACGGTGTGAAGAAGGCGATTGAAACGCAGGGGGATCAGGACAGGTTTTACGGAGTGGTGGCGGATCACATCAATGTGCCTCGCGAATATGAATCCGCCGTGGAAGCGGTACTGGGCGACAAGCTGCAGTATGTCGTGGTGAAGAGTCAGGAAGAGGGCCTTCGTGCCATTGATTATTTAAAAAATTATCAGTTAGGCCGGGGCAGTTTTGTTCCGGTGGAATTGCGCGGCAATTATGCTGAAACATACAGCGCCGAGCATCTTCAGGAAGCGGAGCCCCTTCGAAATAAAGTAGTTGTTCAGGAAGAATTCCAGCAGATTGCCGATTGTCTCCTGGGGAATGTTTTATTAACG
>JAQVLL010000078.1 GCA_028704195.1 Smithellaceae bacterium | reverse complement strand
AAATCGTGGTAGGCTCACGGTTGATTCTCAAACATGTATACTCATTGAGCTATATTTGATTGACTTCAAAAACCTGCCTCCTTATACTCGCTGAGAAGCAGGCATTCACAAAAAGGAACCCGGCATGAAACCAGAAAGGCTATGGACAAAAGATTTTGTCACGGTCTCCGTGATTAATTTTTTAGTGTTTTCAACGCACTTTCTCCTGATGGTCACGATTGCTTCTTATGCCGTGAATAAATTCCACGCTTCCACCAACACCGCAGGACTCGTAGCAGGCATTTTTATTATCGGAGCCCTGACTGGCCGATTGGGGACCGGACGCGTCATTGAATCGGTCGGCAGCAACAAAGTGCTGAAGTTCAGTACGGTATTTTTTATTATCACGTCCGCGTTATATTTTGCTGCAGTCAACTTACCGCTGCTGATTGGCGTCAGACTGCTGCATGGGATCATGTTCGGTGTGGCCAGCACCGCGACGGGAACCATTGTCGCCCAGATCATCCCCGGCAGCAGGCGCGGAGAAGGCATCGGCTTTTACAGCATGGGGGCGATCCTGTCGGTGGCATTGGGTCCTTTTGTGGGGATGCTGTTAATTCACGGCACGGATTTCAAGATGATTTTCATGCTTACATCAGCCCTGGCTTCAGGCAGTTTCGTCCTGTCGTTTCTTGTTGACGAGACGGCCTGCAAATTATCCGTTCAGGATCGGGGAATTACCCGAGGAAATTCTAATGTTTCCAATTTCCTTGAATTGAAAGCAGTGCCGATTTCTATTGTCATACTAATCATTGGCTTCAGTTATTCCGGAGTGCTGACTTTTGTGTCATTATACTCTAGGGAAATTCGTCTGGAAGAAGCTGCCAGCTTCTACTTTCTTGTCTATGCCGTCACTGTTTTTGTCTCAAGACCTTTTTCCGGTCGTTTCTTCGACGTTCGGGGGGCCAATTTTGTCGCCTACCCCGGCCTGATCCTCTATGCGATCGGCATGCTTTTATTCAGTCAGGCCGTAAATGGATTCATGCTGCTTCTGGCGGGAGCGCTCATCGGCTTGGGATATGGCAACTTCATATCCTGTGCCCAGGCCATATCCATAAAAGATGTTCCTCCCAATCGTCTGGGTCTGGCCACGGCCACCTTTTTTATTTTTGTGGATTTAGGGTTTGGGATCGGACCCTATATCCTCGGTTCCCTGGTGCCGTTTACGGGATATCGCGGACTGTATTTCATGATGACGGGAGTGATCCTGGCAACGGTTCCACTTTACTACTTTCTCCATGGAAGAGGGGCCTCCCCGAAATAAACGCGGGCGGATGGATGTCGTTTTAAATGCCGGAATCGTGATGAGCGTGAATAATCAGTATAAAAAGGAGATATGGAAATGAATCATTCTTTACCTTTTATCGTAACCATCAGCCGTCAGCTCGGTTGCGGAGGTGCGTATGTGGGGTATCAGCTCGCAAAGCACCTGAATATTTTTTACGCGGACCGTGAAATCATCGGACAGGCGGCCAGGCAGCTTTCGGTGCTGGAAGAGGACGTGAAAACGCGTGAAGAGAAAACCCTCTCCTTCTGGCAGTCCTTCCTGCGGTCGTATGCGGTTGCCCCGGACACTTATGTTCAGCCGCGCGCCCTCGCGCCGTCAGACTTCGAGTTATACAAGACCGAAAGTGAGATTATCAGACGCATTGCACAGGAACGTTCGGCAGTGATTATCGGGCGGTGCGGTGCCTCTGTTCTTCGCGACCACCCGAATCACATCAGCCTGTTTCTGCACGGTAAAATTTCCTTTCGTAAAAGCCGCGTTCAGAAACTTTATGGGGTGTCAGAAGAAGCTGCCGGGAAAATGATCGCCCGTAATGATGAAGAAAGGGCCCGTTACAACCAGAAATTTACAGGCAGGGAATGGACCGACGCGCGGCAGTATGACATGACGCTTGACACCAGCAAAACAGGTGTTGACGGGGCCTTGGAGTTTATCTTGAAATACGTGGAACTGATCCAGGAAAGCAAATGATCTTCCGTGCCATGGAGGCTTCTTGCCGGGGCTGTTTTTCTGATTTGACACTTTGGGGGAGGATGCAACCGGGTTGATTGTTTAAAGAGATTGACACGCCAAAGAGACATTCCTATATTGAACATGCAGGAAAGCGGTGATTTTTAAATAAAGGAGAGATCCATGTTGAGCCAATACAGAGATTTATCTAAGGTTCCGGCTGTTGCTGTCATCCTGCTTATGGTTCTTTCCCTCTCAGGTTGTGCAGCTAATTCGCAGGTTGGCAAGAAAGTCAGCAAGGGCAGCGTGGTGGCGGTTGTAGGCGCTGCCGCGGCGGGTGCTGTCAGTGGTCTCGTGACGGGAGGGCCCATCGGCGCCATTCAAGGCGGCATCACCGGGGCGACCTCCAGCGCCATCTCCAGCGCCACGGGGGTGGTTGCTGGTGTTATTGAAGAAACCGAAACCAAAGAGGTGCAAAAAAGTCAGATAAAAGACCTGTCCACAAGACAAAAGGAACTTGCCGAGCTGGAAGCAAGAATCGGGAAAAAGAACTATGGGGCCACTCTGCTTCTTGCGGACTGTCATCACCGGCGGGCAATCGAAATGGCCAATGAAGCTTTTGGAGAGTCAAAGGATTCAACGCAGCGAACTTATGCGCTCCTCCTGCAGGCCATAGCGGCGGAAGAGATGGGGGACAAGGCCCTGGCTGCGTCCTTTTATCCCAAGATCATTCAGGAGAGCCCTCAATGCCGTAACCTGGACAAGGCGAGAGCAGACGCACTGGAAGGAGTCCTGAAGATCCAGCAATTGCGCAGGGATCACGGCCTGCCGCCCCTTTGTTCTCCCTGATGTTGTAATGCCATTACCGGAAAATCACCAAATGTTCATGGAACGGCCTGGCCGTCAGGTTTGATGTGTGCCGGCAGGGGCTTTGCGGCTATTCTCCTATGAGCTTGCAATCAATGTGAACTCCGTCCTTCACCGCACGATCAACAGAGTCCTGAAAGATACTACAGTCAAGAAGGTTGTCTTCAGAAGACTTGCGGCCTGAAAAAACATTGATTAACAATAGAGGCTCCTGATTTTCGATGAGAGGAAGTTTGGATTTGTCGTAGGTTGAACCTTCAAATATTGCGACACCCGGTTTGTCCATTTCTTTATCAACAGATCCCAGTCCGATCTCACCGCTGCATTCCGCCTTGCTTTGCGCAGCCTCGGTGGGATAACCAAAGAAGCTTGCCGAAACAATAATTGTCTCCCCCATTTTTTTCAATTTCGCTGAAGCTTTTGGGGAGAGCTGAACCGATACGGTGAAACGCGGCACCCCGGCCAGCGACGACGGGAGCGTTGAAGCATCTTTTCCCGATCCGCTGTTGCAGCCGCCGGCGAACACTGCCACAATGGCAAGCAGCAACAACAAACAATTTATACTTCTCATGAGATTATCCTTCTGGTGTTCGGTTGCGGTTGATGCATTTTTCTACGGACTGCTTCATGCATTTCCTCCACTCCCTAAAAAAGGTTTTAGAGATTCCTTTTGTCGACCACCCGGCTGATTTTCCCTTCCGAGCGCTGAATGGTTTTGGGCTCCACGAGTTTGATTTTGGCGGTGATGCCCAGGTAGTCTTTCATGTCTTTGCGCAGGCGGTTTTCCAGTTTTTGCAGGGTCTTGATTTCGTCCGCGCCGGCGAACTGTTTTTCGGACAATTCCACCTGCACTTCCAGCGTGTCAAGAGATCCTTCGCGGTCCACGATCAATTGATAATGTGGTTCGAGGCCTTCAATGCCTATCAGCACCGCTTCGATTTGAGAGGGAAAAACATTGACGCCGCGGATAATAAGCATGTCGTCGCTGCGTCCCAGGACGCGTCCCATGCGGCGATGCGTCCGTCCGCAGCGGCAGGGAGTGGGATCAATACGGCAGATATCGCGGGTCCGGTAGCGGATCAGCGGAAAAGCCTCCTTGGTCAATGTGGTAAAAACAAGTTCGCCTTCCGAGCCGGCCGGAAGCGTCTCGCCGGTTTTCGGATCGATGGTTTCCACCAGGAAATGATCTTCAAAGATGTGCATGCCGTCGCGCACTTCGTCACATTCCATCGCCACGCCCGGTCCCATGATTTCGGACAAACCATATATATTGAAGGCTTTGATGCTCAGCGCTTTTTCGATTTCGTCACGCATTTTTTCCGTCCACGGTTCCGCGCCGAAAATTCCCACCCGAAGCGCCAGTTTCCGCATGTCCACTCCCATCGCCGTGCCCTGTTCGGCCAGGTTGAGCGCGTAGGATGGCGTGCAGCAGATAGCCGTCGGGCCGAAGTCCTGTAAAATCATGACCTGTCGTTTCGTGTTGCCGCCGGAAATCGGGACCACGCTCGCGCCGATTTTTTCCGCGCCGTAATGGGCGCCCAGACCGCCTGTGAACAGGCCGTAGCCGTATGCATTATGAATGATGTCGTTTTTGGTGAGGCCGGCGGCCACAAAGCAGCGGCCCATTAATTCCGCCCAGGTTTCAATGTCCTGCCGGGTGTAGCCGACGACGGTGGATGCTCCGGTTGTTCCGGAAGAGGCATGTAAACGCACGATGTTGCTCATCGGTGCGGCAAACAGTCCAAACGGGTAGTTGTCCCGCAGATCCTGTTTGGTGGTCATGGGGAACCTTTTCAGATCTTCAATCGTATTCAAGTTATCAGGTGACACCCCAGCCTTGTCGAAGGCCTTTTTGTAAAATCCGACATTATGGTAAACCCTTTGCACCACCTGCCGCAGCCTTTTGAGCTGCAGTGCTTCAAGGGCTTCGTGGGGCAGGGTTTCAAATTCTTCGTCGTAAATCATGCGTGGCAATTCTCCCGGATTTCAATATATTTTATATTCTATAACATAATTCGTTGCCGAATTAAAGCGGGATGGGAGATGAAGAATGCGCTTACCGGGGATGATGATTCTACTCCGCCAGCGGGTCCGGTTTTTTCAGCGCTCAGAATATTGGCCTTCGTTTCTGTGTTTGCCATGAAAGGGATGTCTGCTTAAAATTCACTGACAGTCAACCCGGTTCTTCCTATAATAAAATCGTTCATGATTTTTCTGGTGGTGTCATAAAAGTGGTGTCATAAAAAAGGAGTATTTATATGGAAATTGCCGTTACCAATGAAAATAATATATCCATTTTTGCAGTCAAGGGCAGGCTGGATGCCGTAACCATACCGGAGCTGGAGCAGCAGCTTAACCAGTGGTTCGAAGGAACTGGAAAGAAATTGATTTTCGATCTGGAAGGGTATTATCCTTACAGCCGTTCTTTTTTGATTTTCCAGACCCTTTTCAACCTCAGTGAATTACTCACAACGGAAACAGAGCTGAAAGCCATCGCCGCTGCGGCGAATTCCGGGTTCAGCAGAATACCGAAAAAAGGATAGAGAACGCCGGCGGCGATCGGAATTCCAATGATATTGTAGATAAACGCCCAGAAAAGATTTTGTTTAATCACCCGCATGGTCGAGGCGGATAGGGAAATCGCCTCCGGCACGCCTGTCAGATCATCCCGGATCAGGGTTATGTCGGCGGCTTCAATCGCCACATCGGTTCCCGTGCCGATGGCAATACCCACATCGGCTGCCGCCAGGGCGGGCGCATCGTTGATGCCGTCGCCCACCATGGCAACAACTTCACCTTCGGACTGCAGCTTTCTTATTTCATTCGCCTTGCTTCCGGGCAGGACTTCCGCCATCACCCGGTCGATACCGAGCTCAGACGCGATGCCCTTCGCCGTGCCCGCATTATCGCCCGTCACCATCGCGACTTTCAATCCTCTGTGCTTCAGGCGCTGCACGGCCTGCCTTGCCGATGTCTTCGGCACATCCGCCAGTGCGATCAGGCCTATCACTTTCTTGTTCCTCGCGACATAAACAACGGTCTTTCCTTCTCGTGCCAGTTCCGCGGCTGTTTTTTCCATGAGTTCAACGGAAATGCCCTGGCCATTCATGAGAAATCGATTGCCGATCAAACACGTCTGGCCGTCAACAGACGCCTTCGCGCCCATCCCCGACAGCGCCAGAAAATTTTCCGCCGCGGCCACAGGCAGCTGCTCGTTTGAGGCCATTTTTAAAATGGCCTTTGCCAGCGGGTGTTCCGATGATTTCTCGAGCGCGGCGGCCACGGAAAGGACCTGCTTTGCATCGGATTCACCAGTGCCCACAATACGGGCCACTTCCGGTTCGCCGCGTGTCAGCGTGCCGGTTTTGTCAAACACGATAACGGATAGTTTATGGATTTTTTCCAGCGCCTCGCCGCCTTTGATGAGAATACCGCTTTGCGCGCCCAGGCCGGTGCCTACCATGATCGCTGTCGGTGTGGCCAACCCCAGGGCGCAGGGACAGGCAATGACGAGCACCGAAACGAAATTAATCAAAGCCCGGCTGAAGCTGCCGCTTTCCGGAAGAAAGTACCAAACGGCAAAGGTGACGGCGGCGATGCCGAAAACAACCGGAACAAATACGGAAGCGACCCTGTCTGCGATACGCTGGATGGGTGCTTTGGATCCCTGCGCTTCTTCCACCATGCGGATAATATGCGCCAGCATGGTGTCCGACCCCACGCCGGTTGCCTGCATGGTGAAGCTGCCTGTCTGGTTGATGGTGGCCGCGAACACCTTCTGGCCCGGTGCTTTGGACACCGGCATGCTTTCACCGGTCAGCATGGATTCATCCAGGGTCGATTGCCCGGTCAGCACCGAGCCGTCCACGGGGACTTTTTCACCGGGTTTCACCAGAATCCTGTCGCCGATCTGCAGATTTTCCACAGGTGTTTCGACTTCAGAATCATCACGCAATACATGGGCGGTTTTGGGTTTAAGGCCGATCAGTTTTCTGATTGCGCCGGACGTTTTCCCCGTCGCTCTTGCTTCCAGAAGCCTGCCCAGCAGGATCAGGGTGATGATCATAGCGGCGCCGTCATAATAAACATGCGGCGCAACACCCGCGCTTTCAAAGAAACGGGGAAAGAAGGTTGCCGCGGCCGAGTAGGCATAGGCTGAAAAAGCGCCTACAGAGACCAGTGTATTCATGTCGGACGTCTTTTGCTTTGCCGCTTTGAGGGCGCCCTCAAAAAAACGGCTGCCCACCCAGAATACGGCGGGTGCCGTCAGTACAAAGAGGACAACGAGCATGACCTGACGTGGAATGCCCTGCAGGAAGCCAAACCAGTGCTGCATGGAACCGAAAAAAATGATCACACTCAACGCCGCGCCGCAGATGACTTTTACAGTAATCTCTTTCAGCTCCCGCGCACGGGCCTTTTCGACGGGATCGTCTGATTCATCCGTAAGCTCCCCCAGGAATTCGTAGCCCTGTTCGGTCACGGCTCTGGCCAGCGCGGAAATGCCTCCCCAGCGGGGCAGATGGGTGACGGTGGCCCGCGCGGTTGCCAGGTTGACGCTGACATCCACAACACCTTCCACTTCTTTCAGCGCGTTTTCCACCCGCCGCACGCATGCGGCACAGGTCATTCCCTGAATATGGATCTGTACTTTATCCGGCAACGTTGTACCCCGCCTTTTTCACCGCCTCCGTTATCACCACCGTGTCCACAGGCCGGGTCTCGTCATAGGAGGCCGTTTCGGTTTTCAAATCCACCTGGACGTTTTCGATTCCATCAATCGCATTGAGCGCTTTGGTAACCGCCATGACGCAATGCTGACAGCTCATGCCTTTAATTTTGATTGTTTTCACAACCAGCCTCCTTGAATGCATTATTTCTGCCTAAAATAATAATTATTCATGCAATAGCAAGCTTTATATCGTACTTGATAAAAAATAAAAATTCTGTATGATTATAGGCAAAAGGACGCGCTATGATCATAC
>JAQVLL010000077.1 GCA_028704195.1 Smithellaceae bacterium | reverse complement strand
GAACATGGTGACTTGATTCAAGACAGTTCAGGAAGAAGCGGACGGAAGTTAAAGAAGGATAAACCATTAACGGCCGCTTAAGCGAAAATCATGATCTGTGGATATAGCAAGCCCCCTCAAGGCCCCCCTCTTGAGGGGGCTTTTATTTGAACCATCAAAATAATTCCTTATTGACAGCATTCCGGTTCAGTATTACTAGTGAACAGATAAAAAATTTCAGGAGCAATTTATATGATTATCGTTACCGGCGGCGCGGGATTTATCGGAAGCGCTTTTGTCTGGAAGCTCAACCAGGAAGGAATAGAGGATATTATCATCGTAGATCGTCTGGGCAGTACAGATAAATGGAAAAACCTGATCAACCTGCGTTATGCGGATTATCTGCACAGGGATGCCTTTTTAAAAATGGCGGTCGAAGACTCCATCCCCTTCAAGGCAGATGCCTTGATTCACATGGGCGCCTGCTCCTCCACCACGGAACGCGATGCGGATTTTCTCTGGGCCAATAATTTTTCCTACACGAGGGCAATGTCGGCATGGGCACTGAAAAACACTGTTCGTTTCATCTATGCAAGCTCAGCCGCGACCTATGGAAACGGATCACAGGGTTTTTCCGACAATCACGATAAAATACCAAAACTCAAGCCCATCAATATGTACGGCTACTCCAAGCAGGTTTTTGATGTTTGGGCCATAAAGCATCATCTGGAAAACAAGATGGCCGGCATTAAGTTCTTCAATGTTTTCGGCCCGAATGAATACCACAAGGGAGATATGACCAGCGTCATTTTCAAGGCATTTCATCAGATCCGGCAGACCGGCAAAGTCAGGCTCTTCAAATCCTACCTTCCCGAATATGGAGACGGGGGACAGATGCGCGATTTTATCTACGTAAAGGATTGCGTCGATACAATGTGGTGGCTTTTGCAGAATCCATCCGTCAACGGCATTTTCAATCTCGGCACAGGCCAAGCCCGTACCTGGAATGATTTAATCAACGCGGTTTTTGCCTCCATGACTCTCAGGCCGAACATTGAATACATTGAGATGCCGGAAGGACTGCGCAATCAGTACCAGTATTTTACGCAGGCGGAAATGGGCAAGCTCAAAACAGCAGGCTACCCGGTGAATTTTTCACCGCTGGAAGATTCCGTTCAGGATTACGTTGTCAACTATCTGCAGCAGGCCGACCCGCATTTAGGTAATTAATGATGAAAAGAGAGATTGTTTGCATCATCCCCTCGCGCTATGAATCCAGCCGTTTTCCGGGCAAGCCCCTGGCCGATCTTTGCGGCAAACCCATGATTCAGCATGTTTATGAACGCGTCGCGAAAGCAAAGGCTGTACCATACGTGGCCGTGGCAACCGACGATCAGCGAATTTTTGACGCGGTGGAAAAATTCGGCGGCAACGCTGTTATGACCGCAAAAACGCACCGCTCCGGCACGGATAGACTATCCGAAGCCGTCAAAACCCTTAATCTCTCCGCTGACGCTATCGTCGTCAATATTCAGGGGGATCAGCCGATTTTTGAACCGGTGCAGGTCGATGAGGTGATCGAACCTCTCCTGAAAGATCAGGCCATTCAGATGTCCACCCTGATTTATAAAATCATCCTCGACACAGAGATAACTCATCCTCATGCGGTCAAGGTGGTACTTGATCATCATAATTTTGCCCTTTATTTTTCGAGGGCAACCATTCCGTATGTGCGTGACAAAAATCTGAAAGCTGATTATTACAAGCACCACGGCATTTACGCTTACCGCCGGGATTTCCTCGACACATTCACAAAACTGCCGGAAGGGAAGCTCGAAAAACTGGAAGCCCTGGAACAATTGCGCGCGCTGGAGTACGGCTATAAAATCAAATGTGTCATCACACGCCACGATTCGGTCGAAGTGGATAACGAGCAGGAGCTGGACCGGGTGCGCCGTATTCTGACGGAAAAAAATAATTATATTTCAAAATAAAACAAAGCAGAATAGATTCACTTTGAATATTTATGAAAGACTCTCTGAATATTATTGATGATCAAACCGTCGAAAGCGCTTCAGGCTGGAGGGTCGAGATGCGATCTATCAACTCGCTGATGTATTCGGAAGAAGGGAAAAGCATCCTTTTCGAGATCGAAGAGCACCGGGATTCAAGCGGAGCAGATGTGGAATGGACTATTTATGAACCGCTGGCGTGGTGCTGGAACAGCCAAAAAGAGCAGATCATTTCGCAAAAAGAGAGTTCTGAAATATTAAACCGGATCGAGCTGGCTTTCTGGATGCTGGATCTTAAAATCAAAGAAATCATCTAACAGCCGGGTGAGCGGTTACGGCAGGCCGTAACCGCTCACCCGGTTTGTTTCGCGTTAATCTTTAAATACCGCTCCCGTTGAAGCCGATGTAACCATTTTTGCATAACGGGCCAGATAACCCGTTGTAATGGCGGGTGTCCAGACGTTAAGCGATTTGCGACGCTTATCCAGCTCCGCATCGTCAACGTTCAGCGTCAGTTTCTTGGCCGGAATGTCGATGGAAATGATGTCGCCTTCCTTCACCAGCGCAATGGGGCCGCTTTCGGCCGCTTCCGGCGAGATATGTCCGATGGCCGCACCCTGTGTACCACCGCTGAAACGCCCATCGGTCAGAAGCGCCACGGATTTATCAAGCCCCATACCGACAATGGCGGAAGTTGGCGAGAGCATCTCCGGCATGCCCGGACCGCCCTTCGGGCCTTCGTAGCGGATGACCACAATATCTCCCGGCTTGATTTTCCCTCCCATGATGGCGGCGATGGCTTTGTCTTCCGAATCAAACACGCGGGCCCTGCCTTCGTTGACCTGCATGGACTGCGCCACGGCGGATTGTTTGACCACTGCGCCGTCCGGAGCCAGATTACCGCGCAAAATGGCAATGCCGCCCTGTTTGGAGTACGGTTTGTCAAGCGGACGGATCACTTCCTCGTTCAACACGCGGGCCGTTTTTAAATTGGCTGCCACTGTCTTTCCGCTTACCGTTATGGCTTTCTCGCTGATCACGCCCAGTTTGCTGATCACTTTCATGACCGCTTGGATGCCGCCTGCCGCATCCAGATCCTCAATGTGGTAAGGCCCCGCGGGGCTGAGCTTGCACAGATTTGGTGTTTTCTCGCTGATTTTGTTAAACAGGTCCAAATCCAGTTTTATGCCCGCCTCATGGGCAACGGCCGGAATGTGCAGGACCGTATTTGTGGAGCAGCCCAGCGCCATATCGACAGCCATGGCATTTTTAAAGGCGGCCAGCGTTGCAATATCACGCGGCCTCACGTTTTTCCTGAGCAGGTCCATAATTTTCATGCCCGCCTGCTTTGCCAATCGATGCCGCGCGGCAAGAACCGCCGGTATTGTACCGTGTCCGGGCAATCCCAGTCCCAGCGCTTCGGTCACGCAGTTCATGGAATTGGCCGTGTACATGCCGGAACAGGATCCGCAGCCGGGGCAGGCACAGTCTTCCAGCTGCTGCAATTCGGGGGAGGTCATTTTTTTGGCTTTCACCGCGCCAACCCCTTCAAATACCGAGATAAGATCAACGGCTCTGCCCTGAAGTCTCCCCGCCAGCATCGGTCCACCACTGATGAAAATGGACGGAATGTTCAGCCTGAGAGCCGCCATCAGCATTCCGGGAACAATCTTGTCGCAGTTGGTAATGAACACCAGCGCGTCAAAAGGATGGGCCGTCGCCATGATTTCAATGGAATCGGCAATTAATTCGCGGCTGGCCAGCGAATATTTCATGCCCGCATGATTCATCGCGATGCCGTCACACACACCGATGACCGGAAATTCCACGGGCGTCCCCCCGGCCATCCGTATCCCCGCTTTCACATCCCCGGCAATAAGATCCAGATAGATATGTCCCGGGATAATTTCGTTGGCGGAATTCACCACACCGATGATCGGCCTGGCGATTTCTTCATCGGTGTAACCCATCGCTTTGAAAAGGGACCGGTGCGGCGCCCGCTCCAAGCCCTTTTTCATCAAATCGCTTCTCATTGTTTTCTCTCCCTCAATCCTAAATTAATAATGTAACGGGTTCGTAAAAAGATCAGGTTGCAAAGCGCGCAAGCCGTGAGGCATGAGGCGTATTTTTTCGCCTGTGACCCCCAGGGTTTACGTCGCCATGATGAGAGATGCAGCGCAGCGCAACGCAGCCGGCTGCCTTTTTACGAAAGACGTTCCTATTTTTTTCGCTTTTCCGGTCTCAGTCCCCTCACGGCCGCACCTGCCTGCCACATTTCGGATTCGCGCATTTCCTTCAGCTCGGCATTCAATTTTTCCTTGTAATCCGGTGCGCTGTTCACCCTCAGAACCACTTCGGTTTCCTTTCCGGTGGCGACGGAGTCATAGAGTTCGGCAAAAACCGGTTCTACGGCTTTGCGAAATTTGTGGCGCCAGTCGAGCGCGCCGCGCTGCGCTGTAGCCGAGCAATTGGCATACATCCAGTCCATGCCGTTTTCGCCAACCAGGCGGATCAGGCTCTGTGTGAGTTCCTCAACCGTTTCATTGAAGGCTTCACTTGGGGTATGACCGTGCTTGCGCAGTTCGGCGTACTGGGCTTCCATCATGCCTGCAAGAGCGCCCATCAACACGCCGCGTTCACCGGTGAGGTCGCTGTAGACTTCCATCTGGAAGGTTGTCGGGAAAAGGAAACCCGAACCGATGGCAATCCCCAGCGCCAGGGTTCGTTCCATCGCACGGCCGGTCGCGTCCTGATGAACGGCAAAGCTGGAGTTGATGCCGCTGCCGTCAACAAAATTACGGCGTACGCTGGTGCCCGATCCCTTGGGCGCGACCATAATCACATCCACAAAATCAGGAGGAATAACACCGGTCTGTTCTTTATATACGATGGAGAAGCCGTGCGAGAAGTACAACGCGTCGCCCTTTTTCAGGTGGGCCTTGACCTTCGGCCACAAAATCATCTGCGCCGCATCGGATACCAGATATTGAATGATGGTCGCTTTTTCCACTGCTTCTTCAATCGGGAAAAGTGTCTCACCGGGAACCCAGCCGTCGGAAATGGCTTTTTCCCAGTAGGGCTTGTCCTCCGGAGACTGCCCGATGATCACGTTAATACCGTTGTCTTTCATATTGAATGCCTGCGCGGGCCCCTGAACCCCGTAACCCAGAACCGCGATCACTTCTTTTTTGAGGACTTCCTGTGCTTTTTTGACCGTAAATTCTTCTGCGGTCACTACATCTTCCATCGTTCCACCAAAATTGATTTTTGCCATAAAACCCCCTGTTCTTCATTTAATGATTCGTCATGATTGCATGTCGTAATTCTAATCTTCCAGCGTCAGCGCGACCAGGCCCGTTCTGGTGATGTCTGCGATGCCCAGCGGCTCCAGACGCGCCAGCGAAAATTCGATTTGCCTTTTGTCCCCCGTTATTTCGATAATGACATATGTATCGCCGGAAACGATTACTTTCCATTTATTCGTGGCAATAGCATTCTTCACGGTTTCTGAATTCTCGGCTGTCAGATTCATCCGCTCCAGTACCATTTCCCGATGAATGGACTCCATATTGGTCAGATCGTCGACGGAAATCACATCAACCAGCCTTTGCAGTTGATTCTCGATTCGGGTGATCGTCGTCTGAGAACCCGATGTGGTCATTACGATTTTCGATATGTCTTTTTGCGTGGTTGTGTTCACGCAAAGGCTGTCAATGTTATAGCCTTTGCCGCCCAGCGTTCCGGCAACCCTCGCCAGAACATCCGGTTTGTTATGCACCAGAATTGAAATAATATGATCCTTTTTCTCCATGCCAGTAAACCTCTCATTTATTTTTTTATTATTACCGATTTCATTAAAACCTGCCATTAATTAATCATTTCTCTTGATCCCAGGGTCATTTGATTGATCGACCCGCCCGGATGCACCATGGGATACACACATTCATCCCGCGATATACGGAAATCCATGAGCACGGGTTTATCAGCAGCCAGTCCCTGCTCCAAAACCGTTTCCACTTCGGCAGGTTTGGTCGCCCGCAGGCCGATTACGCCATAAGCTTCCGCAAGCTTTACAAAGTCCGGAGCGTGCGTCATGTCTGTATGAGAATACCGCTTATTGTAAAACATTTCCTGCCACTGGCGCGGCATGCCTAAAAACTCGTTGTTTAATAAAACCACTTTCACGGCAATGTTATACTGGGCGGCAGTCGCGAGTTCCTGAATATTCATCTGGATGCTTCCGTCTCCGGCAATCGCCACAACCTGCTTTTCCGGAAACGCGCATTTGACGCCGATGGCGGCGGGCAGGCCAAACCCCATCGTTCCCAGTCCGCCGGATGAAATGAACGTATTGGGCCGGTCAAAATGGAAAAACTGCGCCGTCCACATCTGATGCTGACCGACATCCGTTGTAATCAGGGCATCGCCTTTGGTCAGTTTTTGCAGCGTTTCAATCACGCACTGTGGTTTAATGACTTCACCATTCTGGCAGTATCTCAACGGCACTCTTTCCCGCCATTCAGCAATTTCACGAAGCCACTGAGCCCTCGAGTCGGCATCCTGCGTGTAGTGATGTTCTTCCAGAAAGTGCACAAGGTCCCGAAGCGTGGCTTTCGTATCCCCGATAATCGGGAGGTCAATGGTTACATTTTTATTAATGGAGGAAGGATCAATATCAATTTGGACGATCTTGGCATTGGCGGCAAACGTTTCAATCGAGCCCGTCACGCGATCGTCGAAGCGGACTCCAACGGCCAGCATAAAATCGCAGTGGCTGACGCCCATGTTCGCGTAATAGGTGCCGTGCATCCCCAGCATGCCAAGCCAGAGAGGATCACTGCCCGGAAACGATCCGAGCCCCATCAGGGTCCCCGTGACGGGAATCTCGTATTTACGGGCCAGACGGGTTAATTCGTCAGAAGCTTTCCCGAGAATCACGCCTCCCCCGGTCATGATCAGGGGTTTTTTCGCGGCATTGAGCATGTCTAATACATTAGCCATTTTTTTCGGTACCGGTTTGTATGCCACTTCTTGATTACGAATTTTTATGTTTGCCGGATCATAATCATATTGCGCGGCCATGACATTTTTCGGCAGATCCACGAGAACCGGCCCCGGTCGTCCGGAACGGGCGATGTGAAAAGCTTCCTTGATCGTTGAAGCCAGCTCCTCAATATTGCGCACCAGGAAATTGTGCTTGGTACAGGGCCGGGTAATGCCGGTGATGTCACATTCCTGAAACGCGTCGTTGCCAATAAGCCCCGTGGGCACCTGACCGGTAAATACCACCAGGGGGATGGAGTCCATATTGGCCGTGGCAATGCCTGTAACCGTGTTTGTGGCGCCGGGACCGGACGTTACCAGACAAACGCCAACTTTTCCGGTCGCACGGGCGTAGCCGTCGGCTGCATGTACCGCGCCCTGTTCATGGCGAACCAGAACATGCCTGAGATTGCTTTCATAAAGCTGATCGTAGAGATCCAGGACAGCCCCTCCGGGGTAGCCGAAAATGATGTCAACTTTTTCTTCTTCAAGCACTTTCAGAAAAATTTCGGTGCCTTTCAACTTCATATGCTGTAACTCCTCCATTGTCTTTGATCAACAGCCCAAAAACTGAAAAAGCCGCCAGTTTCTTTAGGAAAAAGCGGCCTTGACCAGATACAGCAAAGCCGCGGGCTTTTCGGGGCCCGCGGCTTGTATCTTTTTTCTTAACGATACAGAGCGGCAGACCCCATGGGTACGACTACTACGACGAGTAATCTTACAATGGCCTGATTCAAAATTCTGCCGCTGTCTAAATCTTTAAGAAACATAATTACTTCCCAGTTTAATGATTATTCTTTAACGAAAAAATTGTCTGTTGTCAAGAGACATTCTTGATGGCTTTCATTTTTCTAACGAAAAAGTTCCTCGGTTTCTTCCGTCAGATTATCTTCCTTTTTCT
>JAQVLL010000076.1 GCA_028704195.1 Smithellaceae bacterium | reverse complement strand
TACCGTATCGCGGCTTTCTGCCTTTACTGTCCGAGCGTCTGATGACTCCCTTCATAAACATTTCTTCCAGCACCACAGCAAGTTCTTCTGAAGGAAGTTCAATTTGAAACAGATTTGTGAGGTTTTTACGGATTCTGTCCACGGGGATGGAACGGAGTGTCAGACACAAAGCAACTTTTGCCTGCAGCGGGGTAAAGAAATATTTGAGGATTTCAATTTCGACGCCGCTTTTTGTCGGGGGGTAGCCAATCGGATAGCGATCCAACTGAATCTGAAGCTGTCTGTATAAGGGGTTATCTGTCGTCATGATTTTCTATACACTAACTAGTCGGAAGGGATCCGTCCACCTGCAATTTTAAAAATCAGGAAATTTTGATGGCATTGGCCCCGGTGATGATGGCGACGATGGATATCCCTCGAACCCAAGTGAAACGCTCTCTCAAGATGGAGATGGAGAAAGGCCATGCCGATGAAAATGGATGGGATGATCATTTCATTTTTTGAAGCATATCCGCCATCATTTTGTGGATCAGGTTGATGGCTTTCAGCGGACGGATCATGACCTTGAAATCAATAATTCTGCCGTCTTCTCCCCATGTGATCATGTCCACGCCATTGACGGTTATTCCGTCGATGACGGTTTGAAACTCCAGCACCGCATGATTTCCGGAAGTGACTTCCCGTAGATATTTAAAAGTGTCGTTGTTGAAGACGTGCAGAGCAGCCGCCAGGTATAATGTGGTGATGGGTTTTCCTGCCTGCGGCGTATGAACCACCGGGGAATGAAAGACCACATTCTCGGCCAGGATATCGTCCAGGCCTGCTGCACTTTTGGATTTGATCAATTTGTGCCATGCGTCTATGGTATTCTCAATCATCATCAAACCTCGGATTTATTGGCCGGGCATAACGATCCGGGACGCTTCCTTATTCTCCATTTCTTTGGCCTCGGCAATCATCGCCTGAACCGTTTTTTCAATAGCATCCGGCAATTTTTCTACCGCCTCGCTGAGCGTTTTGGCTCCTTCAATGATGCACTGAACAGGAATTGGTCCGTTGGGTGACATAAGCTGTGCCATCCCGGTAAAAAAGATTTCCCGGATCTCGTCAACCGAACCATCAATTTTGACGGGCGTGAGGCGCCGGATGGAAGCATAGGTCAGGTCGGTGAACGTTTCTTCCCTGTAAAGGTTGTCGGGATTTACTTTAATGTTTGTGACTCGGGGCTCGTTAGCGTTGTCCATGAGTTGTCTCCTTTGCGTTTGGCGTGTTTTTTATGCCCTTAAAAATAATGGAAACGGTAAGCAAAACGGCCCCGTTATTTTCGGATCATGTTTGTTTCTCCTACACTGAAAAACCCTAAGGGTCAAGGATGGATATTAGAAAAGCTGCCGTTGAAAAGGGATATGCAGGCGGCAGATTATTCAGGCCCAAGACCTTGAATTTTCCGGGTTTTACCCCGTTTTGAACTGGGCAATCTGGCGTGAAATGGCCGCCAGGTTTCCTTTTTCATCCCATACTTCTCCATCAGCCTCCAGAAGCCCGCAGGTAATGAAATGCGTTCTAAGGATGCACTTGAGCCGATTGGTTTGCGGTAGATTTCGGATGTTCACGGAAAGCTCAATTGTAGGAACCCACGCGTTCATACCCTGGGTAGCCAGTGCCGCTGGAGGCATGGCATCGATGATCAGAAAAAGGGAGAGAAGATCTATGTGACGGCCGTCGGAGAAGCTGAAATAGCCCTTATTCTGCGATACATCGGTGAGATTTCCGAGCATCCAGCCTGCGCAGCCAGAGTCAAGCCTCAGATCGAGGTTATGAAAAAGGGTATATTTGGGCATAAGAGGGATCTGGACGCATTTTTCAACCGTCGCAAGCTCCGGGGGTGTTTTTTCATACCGTTCAACGTTACACCTGGTATTATCTGACGCGAATGTGCCGAGAGCCCTTATTTTTTCCTTTCTATTTTGGAATACTCTTGCCTCAAAACGGGTAAACTGTCGGGAACGGGCGATTTCTGAAATCTGGATCTCCACTTCACCGGGAACACAGCGGGAAAGATAATTGGCTGTAACCAGGGGGGTATTTTTCTTATCGCTGCTCCGGAGCATTGCATCGGCGATCATTGCCATAAGGTATCCCCCGTTAGGGTTTCCGTTTACTGACCAGTTATCCGAAACCACACCGGAAAAGCGGGAATTTCCCAGATCCGTGAGAAGAATGTCTTTATCAAAAAGGTTCACAGCTGTATTTATCCTCCATGCATACGGATCATCCGTCAGGCCGGGTCTTTGAATTTAGGCGGCTGTTTGGTAAAGTTTGCAGTCACCGCCTCCAGCTGGTTGGGGCTTCCCATGAGCGTCATCATTAACTCGGATTCCATCATCAGCCCCCTGGCGGAATCTCCGTGCCAGACTTCGTTGAGAAGTTTTTTGGCCGCGCGAATAGCATCGGGATTTTTGGAGGCGATCTCCCGGGCCAGGGCCATGGCTTCTTCATGGGGTTTTTCACAGACGTGCGTCACCAGTTTCAGGAGGAGCGCTTCTTCACCAAGAATAACTTTATTTGTAAAGATCAGTTCCTTGGCTACGTCGATGGATACAACATCGCGGATGGTCTGGGTGACACTCATGTCCGGAATCAGGCCCCATCTCATTTCCATGATGGAGAATTTGGTGTCAGGCGCACAGAATCGAATGTCGGCCCCCATGGCAATCTGAAAGCCGCCGCCCATTGCTACTCCGTGGATAGCGGCGATTACCGGAACCGGCAGCTCTTTCCATCCGTAACCGATATGCTGATAGATGTTGGAAATCCGGTTCTTATATCTCTCCGTGAGATTGGGGAACCTTTTTTCTCCTGATTGCATGGCTGCGAAGTTCTCAATGTCCAATCCGGCACAGAAGCTCTTGCCTTCGCCGGAAATGACCACAACACGGACACCGGGTTCTTTGGACAGCCGGTCGATGGCTTCTGCCATGGAGTCAATCATTTCAAAGCTCAGCGCGTTGTATTTTTCTGGTCTGTTGAAATGGACATCCGCTATGTGGTCTGCGATAGTAATTTTTACCAGTTCATTCATAATTTTCTCCTTTTTCAATGGACATTTTTTCTTTTTATAATGCCTCTACCCTGCATGGTACATACCGGTGCAGAGGAGTGCCGAACTGGTCACGGTGCGTGTTTTTGGTCAAACGATTCACGTTGGCGCCGTATTTGACACCATTGTAAACCATACCGAATCCATGGGGAATGACCACATGACCTTTGTGTGCGGTGTCGGTGATTTCCAGTTCAATTTCTTCCGTTCCGGCTTCTGTGGTTACACGCACCATCTGACCGTCTTTCAAGCCCAATGCTTCGGCGTCAGCGGTGTGCATCATGCAGGTGGAATAGCGTTTTCCTTCATTCCATGCCGGGTCGCGCATGAGGGTGTTGGCGTTCATCTTAAAATGTTTGCCTGCCATGAGCACGAAAGGGTAGGTGGGATCCGGCGTTAAATCCGCTTCCTCCTGCTCCGAATTGAGGTTTTCCAGTTCTGCCCGAAGTTCGGGGATCACGAGGTTGATCTTTCCGTCTTCCGTTCGGACATTGGCGAGGTTTTCCTCCGGGTCCATCTGTCCGACCCAGATTCCTTCGGGGTGATCGATGATCTTCTGAAACAACTCTTCTCCCAGTTCCATGCCCGGCGTGAATCCGGCTCGGGCGGCGTTTTTGCGGAAAGATTTAGGCACCGTCTGGAGCATTCCCCATAGCGCTGCCAGATGGACCGACCCCATCGCCTTGCCCAGTGTTTTACCTAAAATATAGGGCATGGCCTTCATGGCGTTCGGTTCCGTCAAGGCATATTCCATCAGTGCCTGTCCAAAAGCGGCGTGACTTTCTTCGGCGGCTTTATAGAGCTTTTCGGGAATGGGCGGGATGAGACCCAGCTTGTCCGCCAGGCGCAGGTGGATTTCGCCCATTTCCAACGGTTCTCCTTCCGGTTCAACGATGGGCCGCCGCATCTGAAAATGGATGCCCGGAAAGGTCATCGGGAAAAAGGTTCCATCCCAGGACTCATAGCCCGACCGTGAAGGAAGAATGTAGTGGGAAAGGGCCGCCGTTTCCGTCATGGCCATCTCAGCCGTAACCAACAGATCCAAGCGCTTGAATGCGTTTTCGTAAGCGGTTGTGTCGGCATAGGAACGCAGAGGATTCGAACCGGCAACATAAACCGCCCGGAGACGCTCCGGATGATCCGAAAGGATCTCTTCGGGCATAGCGTTGGGCGGATAGCAGCCCATGATGGGAGGAAAATTGGGTGAAACCGAGCGTACGGCTTTGGGATCACGCTCATCGGAGTGGCTGCCCAGAGGCATCAGCACGCCGTGAAAAACAATGCCGCCGCGAACGCCAATCCGCCCGCACAGGGCAAGAAGAACATTGGCCAAATATGACGAGACGGCGCTGTGTCGGTTCATCAGGAGTCCCAGATCATAGCGCAGGCATGATTTCCGTGTAGCAAAGTGACGGCAGATTTCCCGAACACTGTCATAGTCAAGGTTGCAGGTCTTGACAGCTGTTCGGGCGTCGAAATTGATAAACAGGTCTTTTATTTCATCAAAGCCGGAAGTGCGCCGTGCAATGTAGTCCTTGTTTTCCCAGCACTCCTTTAGGATAATGGCGATCATGGCCCGCATCAGCAGGGTATCGGTCCCCGGGCGGATGCGAAGGTGCACATTGGCTATTTTGGCTGTCTCGGATAAACGCGGATCGATGACCACAAGCATTTTATCGGGATCTTTGGCGATTCGCAGGAGTTCTCTCGGTGTCTGGGGTATCTGATGGCTTTCCATGCCGTTCCAGCCGAACGTCAGAAGATAGTCCGTCTCATGGGAATCAATTTCCGGGAAAACAGGCTGGCGGCCGAACATTCGGCCGAATGTCCAAAACATGCCCGAAAATTCCTGAGTTATGGCGCTATAGTGGTAGCGGGAGCCCAGTCCACGCATCAGGCGTACACCGAAAGCCGCCTCAAAGTGGCAGCCTTGGCCGCCGCCGCCCATATAGGCGAAGGATTTGGGGCCGTACGTGCCGACGATGTTCTTCAGCTTCTCGGCAATTTCATCGATCGCCTCTTCCCAGGAAATACGCTCAAATCGTTCTCCAACACGCTTCAGCGGGTATTGCAGACGATCGGCATTGTGCTGGTGAAAGGCGATGTTCAGACCCTTGCGGCAGACGTAGCCTTCGCTCTTGACGTTGCTCTTGTCTCCCTTTACCTTGACAATGCGGTTGTTTTCCACTTCGACCTCCAGGCCGCAGTTCTGCGGGCAGAGGACACATCCGGTTTTATGAATGGTTCCCATAATTGCTCCTTTTCTCCGGCATCCTGCCCGGGTGTTTGATGTGTGTCTTCAACCGTGTTGTATACTGACGCAGGGTTTGAATGATGCCGTGCAAATCACGCTTTTGTTCTTCGGTTAAAACCTGCAGAAACTCTTTATTGGCCTCGATGATGACCCGGCTTGCCTCGTGGGCCATTACCTTGCCTTGTTTTGTCAGATGAATGCGGATGGAGCGTCTGTCGTCAGGATTGCCTTTGCGTTCGATAAACCCGGCGGTCTCCAGGCGATCCAGGATGCCTGTGAGGGTGGCGCTGTCCAGTTCCGCCCTTTTGCCCAGTTCGCTTGAAGTGACCTGATCCTCGTGATCGAGAAAACCCAGTATCATGGCTTGAACGGAGGTAAGGTTGAGTTCAGAAACCCTTTGCGTCAGGAATCGATTTCCCAGTTGATAGGCCTTGGCAAGCTGAAAGAAGATACAGTCGACTTTTTCCATGCTATTATCCTCGCATGCAATTAACTTGTGTACGAGTATAATAGAAAAGACCGTCTGTCAATCATTTTTTATGATGGGTGTGGAATATCTTTACAAAATAGACTATTTCTTGTGAATTATTACCAAGACAATGAAAAGTTTAAATCATGTTACCTTATGTGATTAGCGTGTTACCATTTGGCGGCAGATTGAACGGCATCGGTTGTCCCGCTGATGGAGGGAGACTGTGTCGCAATGTCATGACCCTTTGGGTTACTCGTTGCGAGGGAGGGAAACGACCGAAGCAATCTCATAAGTTCACGAACACATAAGATTACCACGACGCCTGCGAGGCGTCTCGTAACGTGTGACCTGCAAGGTTATGACAAAGAAGAATTGCGACAGAGCCTCAGGGGGTAGGGGTAGGTCGCTTTATACGGGGTGCTCCTTGTAATCGTCCGGTATTTGCCATCCTTGCCGCTTCGAATTACTCAGGGAGCAATCCCTATGACTACCACCTCCGGCGTTTCACGCCATCTCTACCCTAAAGGGCACGCGCGCCGGCGGAGGACAAGGAAAATCCCCGAGGGTTGGAATACCGCTTCGTCCACCCATCTGTTCGCTGACTCTGGCAGCCGCCCACGCTCCAAGGTCCAGTGATTTTTCGGCGTTCCACCCCAGCACAATGCCGTAAGTCAGCCCGGCGTGAAAGACATCCCCGCAGCCGGTGGTGTCGATGGCGTTTGCCGGGTAAGCCGCTTTGCGGATGAAACGGCCATCGATCAGGGCGATGTAACCTTTTGCGCCAAGCGTGACGCCTGTGAAACGCACACCGAGACCCGCCAGTATCCGGCAGGTCTCTTCCGGAGTTGTGGAAAGCGCGTTGGAAAAAGTTTCTGATGTGACAAAACAGTAACTGAATTTAGCGATTTCCAGCATTCCGTCACGCAGTGTTCCCGCGTCAACAATGACAGGAATGCCCGCCTCCTTTGCTATTCGGCAGGCAAAAAGAGAGGCTTCCGGGAACAAACCGTCGGTATGAAGCGCCCTGCTTTTTAAAAGCAGATTTAAGTCCAGTTCTTCAGGCTGGAGAGGATGACCGGTGGGACGCTGCCAGAAGATTGTGCGGCGGGCCGTGGCCGGTTCACTTACGATGAATGCGAACTGGGAGTGTTGATTTTGGCGGATGACGAGACCGCCCGCATCGATGCCTTCCGACGTCAATGAAGAGATGATTTGCGCACCAAAGTCATCGTCACCGGTCACACCTGCCATGAAGGCATCGAATCCCCATCGTTTCAGTGCCACAAGCGCCGTAGCGACGGGGCCTCCACCCTGCACGACCAGGTTGGAAAATTCACATTTCACATCGGGCGGCGGATAAGCGGGAATCCGGCCGAGATAGTCCAGGGAACACTGACCTATACCGAAGATGTGGGGCTTTTTGTTCATGGCAATATCCTTTCCTGACGTTGGATTGTAAAATACCATGCTGCAAAAAAAATGTGTAAATAAAAAATATGTTGCGAATCCGCAATTGACAAAGGGAGCGGAGTTTGGTAAAAGCAACGAACGAATTCGGGGTGGCAGGTCATGATTCCTGTCTGAGATCATACCCGTTGAACCTGATCCGGATAATGCCGGCGGAGGGAGAATAAAGACGATATGCAAAACCCTTTTCCCGCTCGGCAAAAGGGTTTTTTATTTGAATGGCTCTGAACTTCAGGGGAGATGAAAAATGAAAATGACAGCGGCGGAAATTTATCAGTCGGTTGAGGATATTCGTGCAAAAAGTCCATTGATTCATAACATCACCAATTACGTGGTCATGAACAATACGGCAAACGCGCTCCTGGCCCTTGGCGCATCGCCGGTAATGATTCATGCCGAAGAGGAAGTCGCCGATATGGCGGCCATGTCCTCCGCGCTGGTGATCAATGTGGGTACGATCAGTGAACCCTGGGTACGGGGAATGTTCAAGGCTTTTGCGGCGGCCTGGGAAAAAGGCGTTCCCGTGGTGATCGATCCGGTAGGCGCCGGAGCGACACCCTATCGTACACTGAAGATTCGGGGACTGATCAATGTCGCTGAACCGATGATTATTCGGGGCAATGCATCGGAAATTATGGCGCTTACAAACGACAGTCTGCAAACCAA
>JAQVLL010000075.1 GCA_028704195.1 Smithellaceae bacterium | reverse complement strand
ATGACACAAACATCCGCCACGGACGCCATCGCCAGACGGATCAGCTGCCAGTGCACACGCTTCTCATCTATCCCGTCAAGATAAGCGTCGAGAAAAGCCCTTTCGGCTGCACCGAGATCACTGTACCAGCCGATCGTCGTATCGTTGTCATGCGTCCCTGTGTAAACCACGCAGTTTTTCTCATAGCAGTGCGGCAGGTAGATGCTGCTGCCATCGGGTGCAAAGGCGAATTGCAGCACTTTCAATCCCGGGAAACCCGTCGCGCGCAACAGTTCAAAAACCCCGGGCGTAAGGTAGCCCAGGTCTTCGGCAATAAGCGGTATCTCCCCCAGTGTATCCTTGAGTTTGCGGAAAAAAATATTGCCGGGTCCGGTAAGCCATTCTCCCGTCACGGCGGTCTTTGCGGCGGCGGGTATCGCATAGTATGATTCAAAAGCGCGGAAGTGATCAACGCGCAAATAGTCGCACAGGGATATCTGATGGGCGATCCGCCTGATCCACCATGCGTAATCAGTTTTCTTCAGCATATCCCAGTCATAGAGAGGATTTCCCCACAGCTGCCCGGTTTCAGAAAAGTAATCCGGCGGGCAGCCCGCAACACGGCCCTGCTGATCAAGCAACTCGCGGTCCTTCCAGGCATCGGCACTGTCAGGCGCCATGTAGATTGGCATGTCGCCAATTATACGGATTCCTCTTTCGTTCGCATACCTGTGCAGTGCCCCCCACTGCCGGAAGAAAAGGTATTGGACAAATATCTGATAATGGACCTCTTTCCCCAGATTTCGGGCGGCGGCTTTCAGAGTATCGGGCTGCCGCTGCATGATTTCCCGTGGCCACTCATAAAAAGGCTTCATTCCCTGAACGCTTTTTATCGCCATGTAAAGCGCGTAATCATCGATCCAGTCCGCATGCCGCTGCCTAAAAGCCTCTATCTCATCCGCATGATCATCTGCGCTGTGTTCGTATGCAATGTGCAGCACTTGCCCCTTGCCGGTATACTGCGCGTAATAGTCCACCGCGCAAGGATCGCTCACGAAAAGACGGTCACACAAATCAAGTGCTTCCCGCGGCAGCAGGCTCTGTTGATATAAATCATCGAAATCAATAAAGTAAGGATTGCCGGCAAAGGTACTGAACGTTTGATAGGGGGAATCCCCGAATCCCGTTGGCGAAATGGGCAGAATCTGCCAATAAGTCTGACGGCTTGCCTGCAGCCGGTCCACAAACTCACGCGCGCCGGACCCTAGCGTTCCGATGCCAAACCTGCCGGGCAGTGAAGTTATGCCCATCAGTATGCCGCTTCCTCTTTTCATGCTTTATACCATACACGAGTTTGGCATTCGTGACTATACGATTTTCTGTGCTTCCTACAATCATCGACATAATTATTGACTTAAACGTTACGGTTTCTTAAAATTTAATAAGAGGAGAATAACATGTCATCCAGTATCGCACACGCTCTGTCCCTGAGATTTCCCCCTCTGGCAATTTTTTATGCCCAGGAACCTCCCGCAGAGGCAAAGGAAAGGAAACCTCTGTGCTCCATGCTTCTGGTAGCGGAAGCTGCCAGGGGAACACCGTAACCTTGACCCGGGGAACATGCGGATGCCCCGGTGCGGCGGAGGGTTTCGGCCTGGAACCGGCCTGCCCTGAAAATTTCCCAGGCGGCCGGGAGTGCTTTCTTCGTTTTCTTTCCATTGGAAATCGTGATTGGGAACATGGCCGCACTATGATCCAAAAGCTTGCCGAAGGCCACGCACCTAAAATCATGATTGAGGAATTTACCGAAGGTGAAGGTTTTAAAAAACTCCGGAACTGGTGTCCCGGTATCTTGAGGAAGTGCCCTGTATACAGCCTGAAAAACCCTATATTGTCATAAAACCCATGGAATCCCTGACGGCAGAAGAAAAGCCGAAGGTCGTGACCTTTTTAAGCGACCCCGACCAGTTGTCCGCTCTGGTGGTCCTTGCCAATTACGCAAGACCGGGCATTGACAATGTGCGGATTCCTTTTGGCGCCGGCTGCGCAAGTCTGGCCTTATATCCTTTTCATGAAGCCGCGCAAGCAAATCCCCGTGCGGTCATCGGTCTGACGGACATATCCGCGCGTTTCTACCTGCGCAAGATTCTTGGCAGGGACATTCTGTCTTTTACGGTGCCCTGGACCCTGTATGAAGAAGGTGAATAAGTCCTTCGACGCAAGGCGGTACACCCAGGCAACAAGGCCGTATTCCGCCATAGACGCGTTTTCCTTGAGTGGGAAGCTGTCCCAGATAATAAGCTCCGCCTCTCCATCTTGATCGAGATCTTCCAGCCAGAGCAAGGAAATCCTTCTGTATTGTCTCAGGGTTCGCCAGCCTGCCGTGCTGGTTGTCATACAGATACCGTGATCTGGTTTCCTGTGGATGGATTCTTTATTCGATCATGCCCGGGCAGGGATATCACCTGCCTGCTTTTTCCAGTCCCCGGGTGTTGTGTGAAGGGCACGTCCTATGTAAGAAGCCCGCAATTCCCTCAATGCCGGAAGATTTCTGCTGGTCATGGAGTAACGGCAATACCAGTGGAAATTTCTTCGCGGCAAAACATTAGGGATCTCCTGCGCAGGACCGGGTCTCATCAGTCATCATCAACGTTTGGATGATTTGTTTGTTTACATTATCCCCGGCTTCTCGATGAGAACCAGGGCCGTCTCAGATCCGATGGAAAATGCCTCTTTCACGCTTCCCTTGACCTTGATTTTTTCACCCTTTGCGGGCAGCGTTCTTTGCGTGACAACCGCTATTTCACCGGAATCATCCCGCACCATAAAGTATTTAATGAATATCATCGAGAAGGATTCGGTTACTTCACCCGAAATGGTAACTTCTTTCCCGTTGAAATCTCTTGGATGATTGACAATATCACCAATCCTTGTTGTCCGAACGTCGCAGGAAACAGCTGCAATGGCAAGAATACAGACCAGGCCAATCACCGCAGGAATTTTAAAGTTGTTCAATGGATTCATTCTTCAATGCCTCTCCAGACGGAATGTGAATATCTTTTTCTCTACACACCAATCACCGGATCCCGGAACTTCCCTTCAGACTTTTTTTATTTCTCTTCATTCACGGAATAACCCACCGCTCGAAAATCAGCCAGAACCGGATCAGGAGAAAATGTCCAGAACTCTACCACTTTCTTTACTTTTTTATTCTCGTGAAGCAAAATAAACCTCTTGTTGATCAATCCTCTTCTGAGCAATATCGACTTGATGTCTTCTCTTTCTAAATGCGCATTCCGGAAGCCGATATCCAGCGTAATTCCATCATGGTTGATGGACAATTTTCCAAAAGGCCAGGATGAACTGACCATCCCGATTTTTCCACCGCCAATATGTTCACCCATACCTTTTATCCTCACGAATTCAGAGATTCCAAAACACTTTTCTGCATGGCGTCAAAATATGCGTCCGCCTCACTGACGCCGGCAAAGAGTCTTATGCCATTCAGCATATTGGCAATCTCAAACACTTTTTCAATCTGCGGCTGCACATTGATCATGTATACATGCCCGCCCTGTTGTTCAATCATCTTTCTTGTTTTCAGAAATACGCGCAAACCCATGATGCTGATGTAATCTAAATTCGTCATCTCGATCAGGGTAGTCTTTGTCGAAGGAAGAAGGATTGAACTGATTCTTGCATCACAATCCGGGGACGTTGTTCCGTCCAGCCGCCCGTTCGAAGTGACAAAATACGAACCGGGTGATTTGGTTTCAACGTTCATGGTCAGGGCCATTGTTTCTCTCCTTTGATGATATGAACAGATCAAAATGTATGACACATTAGATTTTAAAATTTATTCTATCATAAAATCACGGAATGTCGAAGGAAGAATCAAAAAAATAAGGGAAGGAACCGTTGTTGATCGCGTATTTTCAGTTTCTGATAAAGTTCCGGGTCATTGCCCCGTTAAACGCCGGAACTCCGGTGTATGTCTGATGTTATCAAAATCAAGCTCGGACTTTGCATCATTTTTATAGGAAGATTTCATCTGAATGGCTATCGCTAAATCCCGCAGGGCACCTTTCACATTCCGCATCATGGAATACAGGCGAGCCCGGCGATAATAGGGGCTCGCGTATTGTGGTTCCAGCTCGATCGCTTTGGTCAGATCAACGATAGCCTGTTTGTATTTACCCAGAGCATAATAAGAAGCACCGCGGTTGTTGTATGCTGAACGGATAGTCGGATCCAGTTCGGTCGCTTTATTATAATTCGATATGGCTTCCCGATATTTTCCAAGATAATAATAGGCATTGCCGCGGCTGTGATAGGCAATCGCATCCCCCGGGTTGAGTTTAATTGCCTTGTTGTAATCCGACACCGCTTCCTCATATTTGCGAAGATCATCATACGCGTTCCCCCGGTTATGATAGGCGATCGCGTACTTTGGGTTGAGGCTAATCGCCGTATTGTAATCCGCGATGGCTTCCTGATATCTGCCAAGCCTGGAATATACATTGCCGCGGTTGTGATAAGCAATCGCGTTTCCCGGGTTGAGTTCTATCGCTTTGTTGTAATCCGCCACCGCTTCCTGGTATTTACCCAGATTAACATACGCACTCCCGCGGTTGTTATAGGCAATGACATACTTTGGATTGAGTTCAATCGCTTTATTGTACTGCGCGATGGATTCATGATGTCTGCCAAGACCGCAATACACATTGCCGCGGTTGTTGTATGCAATGGCATCCTTCGGATTGAGTTCAATCACTTTATTGTAATCGGCCATGGCTTCATGATATTTGCCCATGGCAACATACGCGCTCCCGCGGTTGTTATACGCCATTGCGTAATTTGAATAGAGTTCAATCGCCTGGCTGTAGTCCGCTATGGCTTCAGGATGCCTGCCAAGACCGGAATACACATTGCCACGGTTACAGTAATCGGTTGCAGAATGGGGGTCCTGGTCAATCACTCTGGTGTGTTGGGCCAGAGTATGATCCCGTTTACCGGATATGGAATAGGCATGCCCCCGGGTGTCATAAGATGACGCATATCCCGGATCAAGTTTGACGACTTTGTTAAGTTCGGCAATTTCTTCATGGAAGCCCGGGGCAACTTTTCGGTAAATCTTTCCGGATTGATGGTTGAATATCAACACTTTTTTTAAATACACTTTAAGAATATTTGAATAACGGGACACCAATCCGTCGCTTATCGCTTTTCGGATATGAAGATCCGCAAGGTCACATATCAAGAGCACCCTCATGTTATCGTTTACCCGTTTTGCCTCTGCGGGCGGCATATCGACTGCGACCCGCATCACCGCCTGTATATCTTTGTCTGCAATCACAACCCTGTAGAGAACGTCAACCTCTTCTCCGGACGGTATTGAACCGTTTCCGTACTCACCCTGTTTGCGTTTCTTGCTTTGTATCGGTTTTTCTCCTATATATTCAAGCGATTGACCGTTAATCACCCGGATTTTTCTGACCAGGATGCCGTCCGACTTCATATGTTTTATTTCAAAAACAAATTTTGAATTTCCTGAATCATATTTTTTTTCGTGCAGCTGCAGAACAAAGGCAAACCGGTCCTCAAGGGTCATATTTCCGAAAACGGTTTTGTTCCTGTCATGACCGGATTCCTGTTCCGAAAGAATTTTGTACACGGTCGTAATATCATGGCCGTTATATTTTGGTGGCAATGACTGCCATCGGTCCTGAAAGGGCTGGGTGGAATAAGAGTCCGCTGAATGTATAGGTTTTCGTGCCGCGAAAGAGGCATCGGCCGTAAGAAAAAAGGTGATTATGGAATAAATGAGGATGAAAAAAATATTTTTTTTCATTTTTTCGGTCTTTTCGGTTGTTTCGACGACTGTAATGATGATCCAGGCCCTGGGATTACGACTTCAAACCGGATTCTCTTTCCTCATCACTCAGGATTCCCTCCTCCTAAAACGAATGGCAGACCGCGCATTTCAGTTCGTTCTTTCCAGCCTTGTGGACTTTATGAATCTCTGTGGAGAAATTCGTCGGTTCATGATCCGCCGGATCCGGTGTGTGGCAGGACAAACAGGCTTTTACACTGCCGACCTCGGGATGTTTTTTGGGCATGATCTTGCTGTAGTCCTTGTGACAGGCGCAACACGCGTTTTCCTTTAACGGCGGTTCAGCAGCCAGAACAACGTTGCCTAACAACAAGCAGATCAACATTATCACACGAATAAACATGAATTTTTTTTGCCGGACGAGCATCTTTGCCCCCTTTGTTTTTATATCAGTTCGAATCTCCGCCACCCGGTTACCGGAATCCATTCATCTCATTTTCATTTGGGACAGGCCTCTACAATCCCTGAAACTTAAAGGGGCTTGCATTTTTGAATGAATCCAGGGCATCGCCTGCATAAATTTCATTTTTTTCCAGCGAGAGTTTTTTAACAGGTGCCTTTTCACTGAAATCGATTTTTTTGAGATTCACCCAGAAGACATTCGGCGTCAAGACATTTTCGAAATAGTAAACGAGATTCTTCTGATCAGATACGGCTCTCCAGCGAGTCGAAGAAATGTTGGGCTGATCCTTCGTGGATATTCCATAAGGAACCGAACAATTCCTGATCACACTGAAAACACCGGCAACGGCCATCCTGGCATCGCTTGTCTGACGTATGTTCTTGATATAATAGGACGCCCTGACGAAGCGGTCTGCGGCGCGATTGGTCCCCGGAAGCATGATGGTTCCCGGTATCCCGCTCCAGTAATCATTCAGGGCCAGCTGTTTCGAAAAAACCGGGGAGTTCGTCATGACATTGTAAGTCCGATCGTGATTGATCACCAGTTTTCCTCCTATGTATTCAAAAATAGCATTATCGCCATTCGCGTCAGAAATCGACAGATGTAGGGTTGACAGCATGTCCGTTCCCGGAATCACATCCGAGAATACCATAAACTTTTCTTTTCTCAGTTCATCAACGACCTCTTTGACGGACGTAAAATTATCCAGCACGTACTGAGCCCACGCGGCAATGGTCAACCCTTTCTGCTTACGATCATACGGGGGATATTCGGACTCCGTCAGCCACAGGAGATTCGCCACCAGTCCCTTCTCATTCATGCCGTCAACGGTGGAATTCTCAAATGAGCTGATCACGAGACTGCCGTACCGGGATTTCCATTTGATGGAATTCGGGCCCACTTCGCCATTTCGCTGCATTCCGCGGGGAAAGATCCACATGCCGGCCGGTATTTCATCCTTCCAGTCCATGGACCGTGCGGTAATGATGGTACTTTCAGGCCCCTGGTAGACCAAACGTGTACATGCCGCTGACTCCGTGTTCAAAGCAATGTTCATGAGCATACAAACCAGTAACACAAACAGTTTTTTCATGGTATGATCCTTTCAACAATTTTGGACTAAACTGGTTGTTCAACCGGCGGCCTTTCCCTGCAGTATTTGTTTTCATTTTTTTCCGCGGCCGTCGTACATAACCTATGGGATAAGCATCACCCCATTGTTAGCAATCTTATCCTAATTGAGCCTGAATGAAAAGTCCTCATGTTGCCCATTGACTTCCTGCACCGTTTTTCCCTATAATTAAATTATACGATTCTGATTCACGGAAAGAAATCTCCTGAGGATATAATAATGATTTCAAGACGTGATTTTTTCATAACAAGCGCAAGAATCCTCGGAGCGGCTGGCTGCGGCATGGTTCTGTCCGACCCCACCTGGCAGAGAATTTTGTCGGGCGGCGATTCGGGGTTTGCCTTTGGAGCCTCTTATCTTGATGAGCTTGTTCGTTCTGCACCCGGGGCCCGTTACTGGAAGCCACTCGCCATCAAAGGCGAAGGCACTTCCCGTGAGCAAACCATTGCCAAATGCCTCCTTTGCCCCAACGGATGCGCCATCGCCGTTGGTCAGCGTGGCAAGTGCCGGACGCGCATGAATGTCAACGGAGAGCTGCGCAGCCTCGTCTATGGCCGCC
>JAQVLL010000074.1 GCA_028704195.1 Smithellaceae bacterium | reverse complement strand
ATTAATGGCCGCGGTGATCGCATCTTGCGAAGCAAGAACAACCGGCATGTCCTGCATTTGCAACAGCAGCCGCAGATCATCGGCTGGCTGAAAATTCACGGGATCATTAACTGCGATTACCTGAAACTCCGTGGTGATAATCGGAACAATCCTGTTCTTTTTTAAATAATGGATCGGAACACTTTGCGTAAAATCGATATTGATGCTCTCCATCGGCAGCTGCGGCCAGAAGGGAATGCTGAAATGCTCGGACAGAATCTTCAGCAGACGGATCTCGTCGATGGCTTTTTTGCGGATCAACAGCTCAAAGAATCCCGCATCGCCTTTACGTTTATGACCCGCTTCAGCTTCGGCCAGAAATTCGGGGAGTACGCCCGCGGCCAGCAGTTTTTCATTCAGGGTCAAGGCCTTTAGGGTTTCGGGGGCGGCATCTTTTTTATCATGACCGGAGGATGCATTCAGTGCTGTCAGAATTGTGGACATTATCAACACCGCCTTTTTAAAAGGCTAAGGGTTTACCGGCTCGCCGCCGGTGGCTGGCTTTCTGGGTGCAGAAGGATACGTGTCCCTGTTTCTTTCATTCAATTTGATGATTCCTTCAACCACCTCACCCATCGAACCTCTTTTTTCTACATAGAGTTTACTGGCATCCTTCTGCGTTCGAACAATATGCGGCGTGAGGAAAATATATAGATTTGTTTTTTCCCGTGCCACGGTTTTCGCCTTGAAAAGCCAACCCATAATTGGAATTTCTCCCAAAAAGGGAACCTTATTGGTGCTGTCATCCGTGCTGTCGCCTACCAGACCGCCGATGACAACGGTTTCGTTGTCTTTGACGACTACGGTTGTTTTGGCCGTTCTTTTTAAGGTTGTCGGTATGGACGGCTTGGTCGTATCGGTGGACACGCCGGAAATCACCTTCGTAACCTGTTGAGAGATCTTCAGCCTGATGAAGTTTTCCTGGTTGATATTTGGCGTGATGTTCAGGATAACCCCGACGTCCTTGTATTCGTAAGTGTTATAATTCACCGGGTAGGCGGAAGTCGTTGAAGTGGAGTCCTGCCTGGTCAGATACGGCACATTTTCGCCGACGTTAATTTCCGCCTCCTCATTATCCAGCGTCAACAGTTGAGGCGTCGAAAGAATGGACACATCCGTGTCGTTCTTGTAGGCTTGAACCATCGCGCCGATGGTGGGAAACAGGACATCACCAATTCTAATGCCCGCACCGATAATGCCCATTGAAAAACCGCTGGGCAGGCCGATAGCGGTGGTGGCGCTGTCAATAGCGGTAGCAGTCAGCCCCGACAGCACGCCGGTTCCCGAACCGACAAAAGCCGCCGACTTGGATCCATCAATCCCGCTTATCGAACCGGTTTCCTTCACGCCGCTCCATTCAACACCCAATTTGAAATCCTTGTTGGCCTTGACTTCCATAATCAGGGCCTCGATATAAACCATCGGCCTCGGCACATCGAGCTGTCTGATGATGTTTTCGAGAATCTTATAATCCTCCCGTTCGGCCATGATAATCAGCGTATTGGTGGCTTTATCGGGCACAACCTGAACATTCCGGGAAACAACAGGCGCGGAAACTTTCTGTCCGGCAGCGGCTGTCCCGGATGCGGCTGCCGCCGCCGACCCGCTCGTTTCCTTGACAATGTTATTGAGTACCTTGGCCAGATCTTCCGCAACGCTGTTCTGCAGACGAAAAACCTGGATATTGGACTCGCCGCGCGGCACGTCTTTATCCATCATTGCCACCAGTTTGCGGACGTTTGCCGTATCGGCGACACTGGCAAAAATGATGACCGAATTGGTTCGGGGATCGGCTATAATCTTCACCGGCGACGCTTTGGCACGGCTCTGCTGAAAGACACCCGTCAGGGATTTGGTCACTTCCGACGCGGACGCATTTTTCAGGGGAACGTAGGTAATCTGTTCCCCCGCGCCTTCCACATCAAGCGCTTTGACGATTTCCTGCATGCGACGGACATTGGACAGATAATCGGTTATGATCAGCAGGTTCGCGGGCGCGTAGGACAGCACCGAACTGGTTTTGGGAATAATCGGATCGAGCACTCTTTTGACTTCATCAGGATTGGATCGTTCCAGTGAGATAATCTGGGTAACCATCCGGTCATCCGTCTCGGAACCATTTTTTTTATAACGTGTTTCCACGCTCTTTTGACGCGCGATGGAGGAAGGAACAATCTTAATGATATCCCCCACCGGCACTGTGGCAAAGCCGTTTATTTCCAGGACTGACAGAAACACTTTATAGACATCCTGAACCGGAATCTTTTTGGGGGAAACGATCGTGACCTTGCCTCTCACTTTTTCATCAACAATGAAATTCTTTCCGGTCAGCTCGCTGATAAACTTCACAAAGACTTCAATGTTCACATTGTCAAAATCCAGCATAACGTATTTGCCGGCGTCCGTTTTCTGCGCGGATTCCATAAACGTTTTTTTCGCGGACGGGGTATCTTCCGCCTTGCGTAAAATGATTTCCTGCATCCGGGCGGCCATGGCCGGATCCGATTCGGATTCGAGCCGCTCGTTACCCGACCCCGCATTTAACGGACGGCCCTGATCCGTCGCACGAGAAGGTTGTTTCATTCCGGTCGATGACACAGCGGGTTGCGATGATGAAGACGAACCGGAAAACCTTCCCTCGTCAATCCGGGCAGCTGAGCCGGGTAAGACCGCACCCGCCATGAATATCACAGCCACTGCCAGACCAAATAGCAATGCCCCCATATGCTTCTTCATAACAGCCCTCTCACCTTTTCGGCACCTGCACCAACTTTTTGAACTCCGGCAAATTTACCAGGGTTTTTAAATCGCTGTCCCGAATCGCCCATTGACCGGCTTCCGGATTGAAACCAATCGCCTTTTTCAGAAAATACATGCTGTTTTTTGTATCATTTTTTCGCGCATAAAGACAAGCCAGATTATAATAAGCGTCAACATAATCGCCTTTTCTGTCAAGAGCGTCATTGAAACTGGCAATGGCCTCCCCGTACCTGTTCTGCTGCATGAAAATCACGCCCAGGTTGTTGAGGCTTGCCAAATGGTCCGGATCCATCTCCAGAACTTTCCGGTACAGAGCCTCGGCCTGATCAAGCTGACCCTCGTTTTGTCTTTTGAGGGCCTGCGCGTAACGCACGTCAATCTCATTACTGTCAACAGTGCTCTCTTGTGCCTCCGGACGGGCATCCGGCCTGGTTTCAGACGTTTCCCTGAGCATCTCTTCCAGCATCACGGATTCAGGCGCCGCGACCGCCTTTTTTTCTGCCGAAGGCAGAACGGCCGTTACAGCCGGCTTTGGTTGATCCGGCCGGCTCTGTTTTTCCCGCGGCCAGTAAAGCAAAGCAATCGCCGCGGTCACCAGCAATAAGACCGCCAAAATTCCTGCGGCCCAAAGCCGCCGGGACGATCTGGCCGTTTCTGTCTTCGCGGTGGAAAACACATCAATCAACGGCCAGTCATCATCCTTGTTTTCCCTTCGCGCCTTGCGCAAAGCGTCGTTTATGTAGCTCATACCATCCCCGCGGTCAAGCACTTCCGGCGCCGGTCAGGCCGTCAGCCGCATCCAGAGTTTCTTTGCGGAACTGGACGTTTTCTGAAAGTAATCCATTCCGATGTCGTGTACCGCCTTGCGAATGATGCCGCGGTTAATCTTCATCGCGTTTTTGGTATAGGCAATCAGCAGTGCGCGGTCGCAAATTGTATTGATCCTTCTGGGGATCCCCTCGGAAAAATGATAGATTGAATGGTACGCTCCAGAAGTGATCTGGATCTTTCCGGGACCACCGGCTACACGCAGACGATGGATGATATATCGCCGGACATCTTCGGGCGAAAGAGGCCGAAGCTCACAGCGCACGGTGATGCGTTCATTGAGTTGCCTTAGCGCCGGAAGGGTCAGCGTCGTTCTGAGTTCAGGCTGACCGACGAGGATGATGTTCAGAAGTTTTTCCTTTTCCGTTTCCAGGTTCGAGAGCATCCGGATCTGTTCGAGCGCGCCATGAGAAAGGTTCTGCGCTTCGTCAATGAGTAGAATCGCGTTTCGTCCCTCGGCAAAGTTGACCAGCAGAAATCCGTTTAATGCATCCACATAAGTTTTCTTCGTTCTGGGCTCATCCGAAAGGGGTATGCCGAATTCCCGGCAAATGGTTTCCAGCAGATCCATTTCCGAAATGGCGGTGTTGAAGATCAAAGCGGTTTCCACCAACCCGTCAAGTACGGCCAGAAGAGCCCGGCATATCGTCGTTTTTCCGGTGCCGATATCACCGGAAATCATCATAAAGCCTTTTTTCTCCACGATTCCGTAAATCATATAATTGAGAGCATCACGATGCTGTGCGCTCAAGAACAGATAGCCCGGCTCGGGGGACAATTTAAACGGATTTTCTTTTAAACCAAAAAAATCGGTGTACATGGAAAGTCAATTCTCCAAATAAGGCGGCTCACTGAAAAGTATAATTAATCGTCTCTTTCTTTCCTTTCCGTATCAGATTGACCGATACGCTTCCGCCTGCCTGTATCGTATTGAATAAATCGATTATATCGTCAGCGCTTTCCAGTTTCTTATTATTTACATCCACAACAACGTCCCCATTTTGCAGACCCAGACGCTGATATACACTGCCGGGTACAATATTGGAAACGATAAATCCCTGCGGCACGCCTGCAGAAAGGAAAGGTCTGAGAATCGCCTGGCTCATGACGGATTTCATGTCGCTGAAAGCTTCCACGGATTCCTGTCTGCTGATCCCCACGGATTCGCTTCCCATAACGGAAGGCCCTCCCGTCAAGTCGCCTTTATCGACTTCCTTGACCCTCATCACAAACTCTTTTTCTCCATCTTCCAGAACGGCCGTGTTGCGTGTAATGCGGATCAGCCTGGCCGAACCGATCATCTCTCCCAGCTTGTACAGCTTCTGATTGCCTTTGCCTTTTTCTTCAACAATCACATAGCCTATGGATTTATTTATGGCAACCGTCCCCTTCAAATCAAAGGCTGTATATTCCTCGCTGGGTAAAAAATCTCCTACTGCGTTTTCATTGGCGACGGACTGAAGCGTTGTAAAAAACAAGTTTCGTTCTGTAATGATTTTATACTGTTCGGCAATCCGCCCCCGCATCGGGGGTCCCGCCAAGGCCGCAGGCGCATTGTTCCCGTCTTTCGGGCGATAAACCATTTTCAAGCTAAGCACATTATAAAAGATATCCACCAGAAGAAAAGAAAAAATTGTGACGGTCATGACAACGATGAAGGGCTTCACATAACCTGCCAGCAGCGAAAAATCAGCCCCGACAGCTGTGATCCGGTCCCATCCTCTTTGCATCAGATGGATAATATTTGCCCACGTATCCTTCATGTCATCTTATCCTGCGGCTGCGTTCCCGTTCGTTAAATATAGCGGACCGACGGACTGGCCAGCGTTCCGCCCACTGTAACATTCATTTTAACATGGTTACTGCCGGATATCTCCAGTACACCTTTTAAATTGAGCCGGCTTTCCTCCAAACGGGGTGCGAGCTGAATGTCGCCCTGTAAAGAGCATTTCATCCGCGATCCGAAAATTTCAAATTTTTCAAGCGTTACACTGCCGTTCTGCCATTTGGCATTCACTTCACCACGGTCATACTCAATCCGGCTGATGCCCAAAAACGGTTCCGGCAGCGCGTAACTTCCCTCCACCAGGAAAAGAATCATTTTCCCGGTGGAAATCCGGGTTGCGGGATTGTCGAGAACGTAAAACGCCGATCCCCTCGCACGGCCTGTTATTCCTCTGATCAAGGGGATGACAGCCGGGCTGCATCGCGACAGGTCAATATCCTGAAAATAAATTTCCCCCCCGGCAGGTGGATTGATCTGTTCAAACGAAAGGACGTCCGCGCGGCCTTCAAAGCTCCCGCCATATGCGTTGCTTTGAAAACGAATGGTTTTGTTTTTTCGGAAAATACTGAACGGATTGAATTGCAGATCCACAGACTCACCCCGGAATAAAATGTCGGAAGGCACCTGCGCAAAATGCACCGTAACATCTTTCAGTTTGATACCCAGAGGCAAAGAGGGACGCAACGATCCGGCCTCCAAAAGGTAACCTGCAGAATTCACTGCGGCCTCGAGTCTTTGCAGAACCAGCTGCGAGGGGAAAAGAAGGTGTAAAAATAAAACGGTAATGCCTGTGGCGTAAACCGTGATCCAGAGAATCCTGTTCTTTACAAAGCGCATGGCGTCTATTGACCTCCTGGACCCGGAGCGGCCGGCATATAAGAGGCAATGATAAACTGGGCGTTTATGTAATCCGGATTTTCCTTCATTTTTTCCACCGTGATTCTTTTGATTCGAATCAGTTCGTCGGGCGCTTCGATTTGATAGATAAAATCCGCAAGCTGCTTGATCGTTATTTTTTCAAGCTTTAGATCCGTAAGCGTTTCTTCAAAAGACGCGGATCTGACACCCTGCATGGAATTCATGTGTGTGATCGATCCCCTCACGTTAGCGGAATACGCTTTTTTCTCCAGATAGGATAACAGGGTGAAATTGGACCGCCGCGAACCAAAGGCATTCTTAAACCGCGACATTTTGGCGTTTTGCCTTGACAGTTCCGCATCAATCTTCACCAGTTCATTAAGTTTTTTTGAATTGTTGGTGATGGATTTTTTCGTTTTCGCCCGAAAATCCCATAGCGGGAAAAAAACAAACTTAAGCAACAGGGTGAAAATCACCACGGCGGCACAGGCGGCAACAAGGTAACGTTGCCGGGTGTCCAGTTTCGTCCAGTATTCCCTGATCATAGCAGTTCTATCCTCAGATCAAAATTCACCCTGGCACCTTCCCTGTCGAGGCTTGTGGAATTGATGACTACGTTTTTAAAATACTTCGATTTTGAAAGGTTGTCTTTGACAGAGGTCACGTCATCGATTTTTTTTGCCTCTCCTTTGACCAAAACAACATTGTTCTCATAATGAAAATGAGTGATTTGAACATCCAGCGAGGGCGAAATCAGGCCCGACATGTCCTTTAATATTTCCAGGACGTTGACCTCTGAATTGCCGTCGCCCGCCCCGTAAATCTTTTTGTCTTCGGCGAGCTTTGTTTTTAACTGCTGCACCGGATCAACCATCACGGCAGGCGGCGGATAATACTTTTTAAAGATTTGACTGATCCGGCTTTTGAGAGCATCGGCCTGCTTCGCCTCTACCTGATAATCAAGAACCAGATCAACCGTCAACGCAAAAAGCATGATCCCCAGGACGACTGTTCCCCACCGCAATTCCTTTTTCAAACCGAAGCCGATGCTTTTACGCGTGAATTCGCCCTGTATGAAATTAAAGGATTTACGTGATGCGAAGGCCCTTTTCACATTGGAAAGAGCGGTATTCATAATGGACGGCTGGTAACGACCCTGCAGCTTCCTGTCGATTTCCATCTGACCGATCCTGTCCGTATCCAGGACGGTTACAGGTGCACGGAAATTTTTCTCGAGCTCTTCGGTTAGCGGCTCAAACAAGGCCCCGCTTCCCGTGACCATGATCTGTGTGGGGGAACTATGCAGGGTCTCGTTAAGCAGCATAAATTCAATGGTGGTCTTCAGGGACACACAAAACTGGCGGCAGACAGCGGTTGCCTCTGTGATGTTTGTTCCATAGCCGGCATCGATTTTCGCGGATTCAGCCTCCGCGATACTGCAGGATAAATCCTGCGCCAGAGCGGCCGTAACCGTGTTGCCGCCAAAGGCAAAGGAGCGTATCTGGATAAGGGTATTTTTTTCATAAAAGGCTGCAAACGTGGAGGAAGCGCCAATATCGAGCACGATGCCCACGCCGGTTAAGGCTTTTCGCTCCAGAAACGGAAGAACAAGAGTCGATGAGGAAACATCAATGACGGTTACTTCACCGAAACGCCCTTCAACCGCCGAAAGGATTTTCCGGATTTTTTCTTTCTCCACGGCGGCCACCAGTAGACCTTCACCGGGCAAAGGCAGGTAATCGACAACAACTTTCTCGACGGGCAGGGGCAGGAGCGGCTCCAGTTCAAAAGGCAGGGTCTTTTTG
>JAQVLL010000073.1 GCA_028704195.1 Smithellaceae bacterium | reverse complement strand
TGGATGCCATTAAAAAATTTAAACCAAATTTTGGAGCGCTGGTTCCAACCATGTTTATCGGCATGCTCAACCATCCGAATATGAAAAACACGGATATGACGTGCTTTAAGGGTTTCTTCTCCGGCAGCGCTCCCCTGCCCGTGGAAGTGATCCACGATTTTGAAAAGACGGCGGGATCGGTCATCTGCGAAGGCTTCGGCATGACGGAAACCACTCCCGTAACCCATACCAACCCCTACGAGGGTGTCCGTAAAATCGGCAGCATCGGCCTTCCCATTTCGGATACCGAGTGCCGGATTGTCGATCTGGACAAGGGTGAGGTAGACATGCCCATCGGAGAACCGGGCGAACTGATTATCCGGGGTCCGCAGGTCACCAAGGGGTATCTGAATAAACCCGAGGAAACAGCCGGTCTCCTGCGTGACGGCTGGTGCTATACGGGCGACATTGCCACGATGGACCAGGATGGATATTTCTACATTGTCGACCGGAAGAAGGACATGATCATCACGGGCGGATATAATGTTTATCCGCGGGATGTCGATGAAGTCTACTACGAGCATCCCAAAGTTATGGAAGCCTGCTGTATCGGCATCCCCGATGCAAAGCGCGGTGAAAATATCAAGCTGTTTGTTGTTCTGAAAGAAGGCGAAACCGCAACGGCCGAAGAACTCATTGAATACGGCAAAACAAAACTGGCCACCTACAAACTCCCGTCGGAAATTGAATTCCGTAAGGAATTGCCAAAATCAACGGTCGGCAAGATTCTGCGCAAGGAATTGCGGTCGGAAGAGCTCGCTAAAAGGAAGAAATAGAACCTGACAGGCGCGTTAGACATAAAGGCCGGTGATCTTGTTCATACAAGCACCGGCCTTTATGTTACTACATCTGAGCAGGAAAATTCTCAAAGCTCGAAGACTGCAGGGACGCTATTTTACGGAGACCACCGGGCAGGGCGATTCCAGAATAATATACTGCGCGTTTGATCCGAAAAAGAGCTTGCCGACTTTGGATTTTTTCTCAATGCCAATAATAATTTCATCCATTTTATTGTCTTTCGCAAAGTCCACAATATCTTCGCCCGGCGTCAGACCGCGGACCAGAATATGCGTTTCACAGGCAATGCCCTCGGCTTTCATGGTTGCCTTGACGTAATCCAGCTGTTTTTCCACTTTATCCAGATCCGGCTGCTCTTTTTCTGATACCCGTTCCATGGAGCTTGCAACATACAAGGTAGCATTAAACGCTTTAGCGTGCTTCCGGGCCACATCCAGAACCACTTTGTCAACATCCAGTCCACCGACATACGCGACTAATATTTTCATCATTTTCTCCTGCCTTCAAACCTTGAAGTTGATTAAATGCAAAATCTATAAACCACCCCACCTCTTTTATTATAAAAAAACCCTCCTTTGATGTCAATTGGTTTATCATATTAGTTTATCACAGCATGAATGATCGTGGAATACCTTCCGAATTCTCTTGACACGCATTCATTGGAATCCTATACTTTTTTTGTATATCAGAATAAAATTTGTCAGTGTTTCCCGAAAGGAATGTGGACTGATGAACATCGTTGTCCTGAACGGAAGCCCCAAAGGTGATCTCAGCATTACTCTCCAGTATGTCCGCTACGCGGCAAAAAAATATCCAAACCATTCCTTTCAGTATTTCCCGGTAGCTCAGAATATCAGGAAACTCGAAAAAAACGAGGCGGTCTTTCGGGAAATGACAGACGCGGTAAAAAAAGCGGACGCCGTGATCTGGTCATTCCCTCTTTACTTCCTGCTGGTCTGTTCTCAGTACAAGCGTTTTATCGAACTCATTTTTGAAAGAAAGCAGGAAGATGCCTTTTCCGGGAAATATACCGTCTCTGTCTCCACATCCGTTCATTTTTTTGATCACACCGCTCATAATTATATTCATGGCATCTGTGATGATCTGCAAATGCATTATGCGGGCGGGTATTCGGCAGCCATGTACGATTTGATGAAGAAACCGGAAAGGGCCCGCTGGCTGGCTTTTATCGACAATTTTCTTGATGCCGTGTCCCGCCATATTGCCACACCGCGTGTCTATCCACCGCTTCCCGTAAACAAGTTCATCTATCACCCGGGACACCCCGGGGCCACAGTGGACACTGCAGGCAAACGGATTCTGATCATGAAAGACGGACAGCATCCGACCGGCAATATCGACGCTATGGTGCAGTTTTTTGCCGGGAACTTCCGTGAAAACGTTGAAATCGTCAATCTGATGGATATTGACATCAAGGGAGGATGCCTCGGGTGCTGCAAGTGCGGCATTCATAATATCTGTGACTATCAGGGTAAAGACGGTTACATTGATTTTTTCAACTCAAAAGTCAAACAGGCGGACATCGTTGTTTTCGCGGGCGCCATCCATGACCGTTACCTCTCCTCCCGGTGGAAAATGTTTTTCGACCGGTCTTTCTTCAATACCCACATGTCTGTATTCAACGGGAAACAGATTGCATTTCTGATTTCGGGACCATTGAGTCAAAACGACAACCTTCGCCAGATTCTGACATCCTATGGAGAATTTCAGGAAGCCAATCTTGCGGGTATCGTCACGGACGAAGCGGGCGACAGTCAACCGATCGATCTGCTTCTGTCTGAACTGGCAGCCTCACTGATACGTCTGGATGGCCTGGGCTTTGTCATGCCCATAACCTTTAACGGCGTTGGCGGAAGAAAAATTTTTCGTGATGAAGTTTATGGTCCCCTGCGTTTTGTTTTTCAGGCTGATCACCATTATTACAAAAGCCACGGCTTTTACGACTTCCCCCAGAAAAACTACAAGGTGAGGCGACTGAATCTGCTTATGACACTGCTCACGAAAATCCCCCCTTTCCGCAGAAAATTTTTAAAGATCCTCAAGGAACAGATGGTAAAACCCGTTAAATATATCGCGGAAAACAGATAATCTCACCGGGTACAACCATGAAACCATCTGGGCGAACCGCTTTATAAGCGCATGGGATTCAAGGAATTCACAAAATATCCGTGGTATATGCGTATCGAAATATAATGGTAACGGAGAGAATATGAACCAACCCGTTAAAATGGTTTTCCTGGATGCTGTCACCATGGGCGACGTGAATAATTGGGCGGAAATTTCATCGCTGGGTGATTACATAAGCTACGACCTGACCGACCCTGCCCTGCGAGTCGAGCGCATCAAGGGGCATAACGTGGTCATTACCAATAAAGTCGTTATCGATCGCGATGTGATGGAAGCCTGCCCGGAGTTGGAATTGATCTGCGTTGCCGCTACCGGCATGAACAACATCGATCTGGACTGCGCTGCAAAAAAAGGAATCACGGTAAAAAATGTCGCGGGCTATTCCACCGAATCCGTCACGCAATGCACATTTGCCATGCTGTTCTATTTACTGCATTCGAGCCGTTATTATGATGATTTCGTCAAGTCGGGACAATATTCGGTAAGCCCTGTATTCACGCACATTGCCCGCGAGTTCTGGGAGCTGAATGGTAAAAGTTTCGGCATTATCGGCATGGGCGCCATCGGCAGGCGGGTGGCCGACATCGCCTTGGCCTTTGGCGCGCAAGTTTTTTATTACTCGACATCAGGACAAAATCTGGAGGAGACAGGCTGCCGGCATCTTCCCCTGGAAGAATTACTGCGCATGGCCGATGTCGTATCCATTCACTGTCCCTTGAATGACAGGACAAGAAATCTGCTCACTGAAGAAAGACTGCGACTCATGAAACCCTCCGCCTATCTCCTGAACATGGGAAGAGGCGGCATCGTGGATGAACCGGCGCTGGCGCGGGCGATTGACGAAAGCTGGATTGCAGGAGCGGCGCTGGACGTGCTGACCTCCGAACCTATTACACCGGACAGCCCCCTTTTAAAGGTTCGCAGGAAGGAAAAGGTGTTCATTACCCCTCATATTGCCTGGGCCAGTATGGAAGCCAGAAACCGTTTGATCACCCGCATGGCGGAAAATATCAAAAGCCATTTTAACCTGTAGAAGCAGACAGGATCACTGAGCATTCTGAAAAACACCTGCGCCAACAGCACCCGGTGTTTTGACGCTGATTTCACGGGCAGGTTATGATGCCTAATGGTCTTAGTAAGGGCATTTCTGAGTATTCTTGATATAAGCGCAATCCCTGCTGCAAGGCTCTATATGCACCGTCACTTCACTGTCCGAAACAGCCTTGAAAATATCCCGCTTCAGGTCGGAGGCAATCTGATGGGCCTGCTTGACGGAAATGTGCTCGGGCATTACCAGGGCAAAGGCCAGGGTGATGGATAGAGAGATATACCCTTGCGGAAATGCAGCCCCTCCGCTTTAAGGGCCGGTGACGCATGCTTATCCCCTTGTTTCATGATAAAGCGGGAGCCACAGAAATTGATGATGACACCTACGAAGCTGGTACTCAAGCCGATGAACGGTGAATACATTCCCTCACTGGGATGGACGAGATTGAGAATGGCCTGAACAGACGGCCAGCGCCAGGCCTATCAGCACCACGACTTCTATCGCCTCGGTGACATTTTCAACCTTGCCGTAACCATAGTTATGAAAAAGGTCGGCCGGTTTATTTGACATTTTGATCGCGTAATAAAGTATACCGGACACACACAACGCAACGGCTGATATTCCGAGATCAGCAGCGACGGCAAGTGAATTGACGATCAACAAAGTGATTATTTTAATAACAAAAAGAATTACATTGCAAATCAGACTGACCCGGACCGCAACCATCATTCCGTTGTCATTTTTCATGTTTTTTCATCCACCGATTTTCGGATTTAGACAAATATAAAGTTATCGTGATCCGGATAAATGGCATTGTCCAAAAAAAAATGACCGGAGACGAAGATGACAATTCAGTTAAATTGGACATCCCTTGGGATCCGGGTTATTCGGAGCTTTTCCAATGCTCCTGTCTCCGGAACAATACATCATTTGTCATTGGATGGAGTTGTTGTTTTCTCAAGACGGTCATCCAATTCGCCAATATAGGCGGCAAGGGTATTATCGGACTGCTCGATGAAGACGCGGAGGTCCTGCTCTAACTGATTGATTCTTGCAAGTCCCTCAGCATGGGATTCCTTATTGAGATTTGCCTGCTTCAGTAGTTCATCTTCCAGAAATTTGCGCAGTTCAGTAAGGCGCGAAGCCTCTGCCTGATCTGCGAGCTCTCTACTTGCCCTCAATTCACGGGTGTGGCGGCGGATTTCCAGAAGTGCCGAAGCCTGCAGGAAGGCCGCAAACACAAGAAATAGCGCCGTAACAAAGACACATAGCCCCAGCATGACCAGCCCCAAAGGCATTTGAACATTGGCCACGCCCAGCGACAAATCCGTGGGTTTAATGAAGACATTCCAATTCAGGGCCGCAAAAGCGGCTATGGCTGCCATGATAATCATCAGTAGCGCTGTATAAAGTTTCACGTCAAATACCTCCTGTAATTGATAGTGACGGAATTCTATCGCTGAATTGAAGTGTCAGCCTAAACAAATAGTCCCATGTCATATTTTACCATTAAGCAGAGTTTTTAGTATATAAATATTTCGGCAACAAAATGATGTCCCCTATTCTGCCAGAACATAAGCAAACATCAGTGGCGCGACAATCGTCGCATCGCTTTCAATGATGAAGCGTGGCGTGTCGATCGATAGTTTGTCCCAGGTGATTTTCTCGTTTGGGACAGCTCCGCTGTATGAACCGTATGAAGTCGTACTGTCGGAAATCTGGCAGAAATACGACCACAAACGGCAGGTCTCCATTTGCATGTCCTGACGTAGAAGAGGCACAACACTGATGGCAAAATCTCCGGACACTCCCCCGCCAATCTGAAAGAAACCCACTCCATGGTCACGGGAAGTATCAAGATACCATTCGATCAGGGCATCCATGGTTTCAAGGCCGGACTTGACAATCGCCGCATTTTTGATTTTTCCTTTCCGAATATCGGACACAAAGACATTCCCCAGCGTGGAGTCTTCCCACCCGGGGACAAAGACCGGAATATTTTTTTCACAGGCCGCAATCATCCATGAATCTTTTTCGTCGATCTCATATTCTTCTTTTAAAACACCACTTTGAATCAGCTGAAAAATAAATTCATAAGGAAGATACCTTTTATTTTCCTTTTCCGCGCGCTCCCAGAGCGTAAACAGTTTGTTTTCAACCTTCCGCATGGCCTCTTCTTCCGGAATGCAGGTGTCGGTGACCCGGTTCAGCTTTCTTTTGAGCAAGTCTGCTTCATCCTCCGGCGTAAGGTCGCGGTAATGGGGAATGCGGTAATAGTGCCGATGAGCGATCAGATTGAACACATCTTCTTCAAGATTGGCCCCTGTACAGGAAATGGCGTGAACTTTGCCCTGCCGGATCATATCAGCCAGTGTAATACCTATCTCCGCGGTGCTCATGGCGCCACCCATAGCCACTATCATTTTCCCTCCCTGACGAAGATGCTGGACGTAGGCTTCGGCGGCGTCAACCAATACGGCGGCGTTAAAATGCCGATAATTATGCTTGATGAATTCCTTAACCGATTGATAATTTGAGGGTATTTGCCTATCCATTCTAAAACTCCTGAAATTTATTTTTCAAATCTTTATATTATTTCATGCCGGTATGATCCTTTTCCACATGCATCCGATGCATCTTTAAATACGTGTCCCGGGATCAGCAGTCGTGTTGGGATTGACGTCCAGGGGCGGCAAATCCCGCATCAATTCCCAGATTTTCTGAAAATCGTTTAATCAACCACCTCGCAGAGAACTGCGGAGAATTAACTATTGTCCCGCTTGAGCGGGAATACAGGGTTTCCGAAATAGAATCCGCGGGAAATCGTTTTGCACAAGCGTTCTCCTTTGCGACATTTTATATTTTGATGTGCCGTTAATGATAAACGACGGAGTGCTTCAGGTAATGCCAAAAAATTACATAATTGATTGACTAAATAACGATATGTTTGATAACTAACATGAAAGGGATAAAATTGCAACCCCGCGTCAGTACAAAGGAAACGGACATAAAAAGTCCCCGCGCCTTCGGACAAGCCGCATCAAGACATACAGGAAATGCCCCCCGGCCTGGTGCTTTCCAGCAATTCAGTCCATTGACGCTCAACAATTCAGACAAGATATTGGTATTCATCTGTCTTTCATATTTTTGATCCTATTTATGGATTGTGTTACAGAGGTACTGGATAAAATCAGACATACTGATATTACTCCATATTATTTAGATTTCTAAAAATAGGAAAAAGGGTTACAATAATTGGGCAATTGGCTGGAGCGTATCATATCAACATGAAGGGCAAAAGGAATGACAGGATCAGATGTTTTAGTTGTTGTGCCACACGGGGGTGTTGTGATTCCACCGGAGATCTCACTGGAAGATCTGACCGATGACTTTACGTCCCTTTTGAAAAATGTCGACTGGTTCACGCAGTGGCTTTACGATTTCCGCGATATTCTCTCCAACCGGCAGTTGGTGTTTCCTTACTGTAGCATCCTGCTCGACGCGAACCGCGACCCCGCAGACATCGACGAGTGCGTACCGGTTAAGGATGTCTTCGGCCGTCCAATATACCGCCGTGCTTATGAACCTTCCGCTTCCATGCGGGCGGCCTGGTCGGACAAATATCTCAAACCCTTCCACCGCAGCATCGAAGAAAATATTTCCGCCGGTGCCGGGTTGATCTTTGACGGTCATTCCACGGTCACCGCCCGCGGTGTCGCTGACAACCAGATTGACCTGATGAATTTCCAACACACCAGCCGCGATGAAAAGCCGCTTTATTATTGCCCGGATGTTATTTTGGAAACCTATGCCGCCGAGCTTCGCAAACAGCTGCCCGATGTCAAAGTCACCGTGAATGCTTCGGAGTATGTCACGGTGCACGGGCATGTGTGTGCGGCACATTCCGTAAACGCAATCAAGAGAATCGGGGCACGCGCACCGGCGTTCATTCAGGAAACCAACGAACGCCTCTTCAAGAATGAAGATGGAACACCCAATGTCGGAAAGATCAACCGGCTGAGGCGTGCGTTTGCCGAATCGCTCACGCGGACCATTCAGTCGCTTCAGGAATCGCAAAAAGTGACCATGATTGACC
>JAQVLL010000072.1 GCA_028704195.1 Smithellaceae bacterium | reverse complement strand
CATCGTCCCGCCTCTCGTCAAAGATAAATTCATTCCACAAAATCCACTTCAGGTATTTATAGTCGCCTAAAACTTTCGCAAGGGACATCGTGTCTTCATGGTTATTCACCATGGACGTTGCCACAAAACAAATGGAAACAAAGTAGTGCAGAATATTATTCTTGTAATATTCAAGATTCAGTCTTTTCGTTTCGTCCAGCGAATAAACCACCTCCTGCATTTCCTCTTCTTCTTCTTCCGCTTCAATTCTGGAAATGATACCGGTCGAGACGAAGATATTCAGCGCGTCGGCGATCGCCCTTTCCCGGTTGGCAAACGTCGCGGCAAACTTGATCGGCATGGTAACCAGATAATCATAAAATTCATTGACGATGCTGCCTAATTCATCATGTGAAATGCCGCGCCGGTCATGGCCCATAAGTCCGGCGGCCACCAGCGCAAACGGGGTAACCACGGAAACCCTGTTGATCTCCTGAACAACTTCATACCCGATTTTCCGGTAAAGACTCTGGCGCTCGTCCAGCGTCATTTGTTCCATGGGCTTGTCCTGGGACTCAAGGTAGTCTTTCATGATAATCGGCTCGCCGATATTGATATAAACCCTTCCATACCTCTTGCGCAGAACTTTGGTGCTTTTGATGATTTCCGCCGCGCTCTCCTGGGACTTTGGCTGGCCGGACAGTTCATTGAGGTAAGACCGTTCCTCGATTACCCGGTCATAGCCGATATACACAGGGACTGCCGCCAGATTTTCGCAATATTTTTCCTGGTAGGCCTGAAGGATCATCGACAGCAGTCCGTATTTGGGCATGACCATTTTCCCGGTCCGGCTTCGCCCCCCTTCGATGAAGAATTCCAGGGGCAGTCCTTCCTTGAGCAGGAGGGCCAGGTATGTCGTAAAAACCTCACTGTAGAGTTTGTTGCCCCGGAAGCTACGGCGCAGGAAAAAAGCGCCGGACCGACGGAAGATATAACCCATGGGGAAAAAAGACATGTTACTGCCTGCCGCGATAAACGGCATCTGTACATTGTTCTTGAAGAATATGTATGAAAGCAGAAGGTAATCAATATGGCTCCTGTGGCAGGAAATGATGACAAAAGGCATTTTTTTGGACAGGTTTCGGATTTTTGCAAGGCCCTCGTAATCGATCTGCAGTCCGTCATAGACCGTGTTCCACAGCCAGTTGAGAAGTTTCACCCAGATCTCAATGAACGTTTCCCGGTAATCAGCTGCAATTTCATACAGATAGCGGCGGGCATCCTTCGCGATGGCTTCTCTGGATCTCTTTGTTTTCTGTGCGTGATCGTCCATAAACCGATTCAGTTTCGGGTCATGCATGGCCATTCCCATCAGCTCCGCGCGTGACTTCAGCGCCGGTCCAACAATGGCCGTTTTTTCTTCTTCGATGCTGTCGATCAGTTCGCCGCGCAGATCGTGGACCATTTCAGCCCTCGTTAAATCACTGTTGCCGGCCAGATAATCGATGAGGTTGACCGGAGTCGACGGGATGACAAAAGCCTGTTTCGAATAACGTATAAATGTTATTAATCGACGCAGCGAACCCGTATGCTCCATCTGACCGAAAAGGATGTTGACAAGGCTCTCATCTTCCTTTTCCCGGCGGCGTCCGTAGGCGACCAGAACGGGCACAATAAATATGGGAAAGGGAAGCTTGCCTTGCAGGTTGATCAGGGTGGCAAGGACATCTTCTGCGTCGCGGCTTTCGATAAATTCCGACTCTCCCAGATGGATAATAATGCTTTCTTTGCCCGCAATTTTCCTGGACAGGTATTCCAGTTTTCCCTGACGCGTGACCTGATTTTTCCGGAAACGCCTCAAAAAGGATGACCAGAGAAATTTCAGCATCTTGGACATGGGCTGCCAAAAGGACATGTTTATGCCGTGGCAGTAGACGGGCCTGGGCAGCCCCATGCGGCCCGCAATATCCGAAATGATCAGGCTGTTGAGCTTGCTTCTCTGTTTGATGGCGTAAATAATCACGCCTTCTTCAGCAGGTTTTTTGAGATCATTGACTTCTTCATCCGTGATGGATACGCGAGACAGATAGATCTTTGCCGGACGGACACGCCAGAAATCCTGCCGTTCATATATGCAGCCGGCATAATATTCGTCTTCATTGTAATCGTTAACGGGTGGCGTTTTCTCGCTCATAAAATCATCTATAACCTGTTTTCAATTAGAAATTAGAATCCGGAAATCAGGTTTCCTTCTTCTGAAATTCATCCGGGAAACGCTCGTTCATGTAGTTCTGAACGTACGCCCTGACTTCAAGGGCGTTGTTGAAAGACATTGCTTTCATAAGCAGTTCCCGCGACTCCGAAAGTGTGGATTGCTGCAGTATGCGCTTGATGCGGGGAATCGCAAGATGGTTCATGCTCATCTCATCCAGCTGCATTCCCAGAAGAATCAGACAGCACAGGGGATCACCGGCCATTTCTCCGCACATGGCCACGCGGATGTTTGCATGATGAGCCTGATCCACCACGGTTTTAATCAGCCTCAAAACGGCAGGATGCAGAGGTTCGTAAAGATAGGTGACTCTTTCATTGGAACGGTCAATGGCCAGCGTGTATTGAATCAAATCATTGGTGCCGATACTGAAATAATCAACTTCCTGCGCGAGCTGGTCGGCAATGACTGCGGCCGCGGGGACTTCGATCATCGCCCCAATTTCCATCCGGTCGGCAATTGTCACTCCCTCTTCCAGCAGCTCCCTTCGGGTTTCTTCCAACAGTCGCTTGGCTTCGCGGATTTCTTCAATACCGGAAATCATCGGGAACAGAATTTTCACCCTTCCTAGCGCGCTCACGCGCCAGATGGCCCGGAGCTGGGTCTTGAAAATCTCGATTTCCTTCAGGCAGAAACGGATCGCCCGCAATCCCATTTGCGGATTTAATTCCTTGTCCTTTTTCTGGTACTTGGTGAATTTGTCACCGCCCAGGTCGAACGTTCGGATGGTCGCCCATGCGAGGTTCTTCTCGTCCACCACCTGCCGATAATTGTTGAAATGGTCCTCTTCCGAAGGCAGATCGTCCCGGTAAATATAGAGAAATTCAGTCCGGTAAAGGCCTATGTGTTCCGCGCCGTGAGTAATTGCGGATGGAATTTCTTCAATGAATTCGATGTTGGATCCAATCCCGATTTGGTAATGGTCCATCGTTTCGGCAGGAAGCCTTGCGTATTTCAGGTACTCGTCTTTCGCGTCGTCGTAGTGACGCTTTTTTTCTTCATACCGCTTGAGCATATCCGGATAGGGATTGACCACGACCAGCCCGGATGTCCCGTCCACGATTATGTCATCACCCGTCCGAACGAAGCGGGTGACATTATCCAGTCCGACGACGGCCGGCAGTTCCATGGAACGGGCCACAATGGCGGTATGAGATGTACGGCCACCGCTGTCCGTTGCAAAACCGACGATTTTGTCCAGTTTCATCTGTGCCGTATCGGCCGGCGACAGATCATGGGAGACGATCACCACTCCGTCGTAGCCGACATCCCAGACTGTTTCGTGCTTTTCACCGGACAGATTGCGCAAAACCCGCTGGACAACATACTGCACGTCGCTGATGCGGCCGCTGATGTAGACATCTTCGACCCCTTCAAAGATCTGTTTGTAGTGATCCAGCGTCATGCGCAGCGCCCATTCTGCATTGACACCCAGGCGGCGAATGTACTTGATGGTGCGGTTGATGAATTTCTTGTCCGACAGGACCAAAACGTGGACATCGATAATATAAAGCGGTTCAGTAACTTTTGTTTTTTTCAGGTTTTCCTGGAGCTCCACAAGCTGCTTCGTTGATTCTTTGAGGGCATTTCTGAAGCGTTCGACTTCATGGGGAATCAGACTTTCGTCATTGAGTTTATAAAAAGATACCTGGGCATCCAGCGGATCAAAGCGGTAAACTTTTCCAATCACCACCCCCGGAGAAACGCCAATCCCTTTAAGAACAAATGTTTTCTTGCCCTGTTCAACCGTCATGTCGTTGTTTACTCTTCCCCAAATTTATTTTCAATCAGGACTTCGAGCTCATTGAGCGCCATGGCCGCGTCAGCCCCCTCGGCGGTCACTGTTATCATACCGCCCATCGGACAGGCAAGCGTCAAAATTCCCAGGATGCTTTTCCCATTAACAGCTTGACCGTTGCGTTCAATCAATATTTCAGCTTTGTATTTCTGCGCGATGCGCACAAACGAAGCAGCCGCGCGCGCGTGTAATCCCAGCTTGTTCTTTAATTTAAATGTTTTCATTTCCAGCACAACAATAATTCTCTCGATGAAAAGATCAGAAATAATATCACCGCTCCATACAAAATATAGATCTGCGATATTCCTTTTTTAACCAGCAGCCAACAAAGCAGGATCGTTCCGAGCGACACTGCCACTAAGGCAAACCAGGGTATCCCGGCAAAGTTTGAATAACTATCGTGCAAATACCCGGCCCCAAAAACTGCCAGAATGACCAGGGACAGCCACCGCACACGGTTGGCTATGCGGGGCAGATCGATGCCACGGATGAATTCTATGCCCTGCTTGCCCCTGGCGTACCCTTCCACAAATCCCCTGGCTCTCACCCATATATGGGCTGGTGTATACACCAGCAGAAAAGCCACCGGCGCCAGAATCGACCCCAACCAGGCCAGCCCTACCCCGATGATCCCCGCGCATGGCCTAAGCGCTCCCCAGAAAAAAGTGTCTCCGATCGCCGCGTAGGGTCCCATCAGGCTTTGCTTGACCATCAGAATGGAAGAGGCGTCATCCCCCTCCGGCCTCTGTTCCTCCATGCGGACAATCGATCCGATCAAAGGTGCGGATAAATAGGGATGCGTGTTAAACATCTGCAGGTGCCGAAGCAGTAATTCTGCCTCATCATTCCGGGATAATTTCCGTTCACGGAAAAGCGGAATCATTGCATAGATGAAACCAAGATTCTGCATTCTTCGGAAGTTGAGGGCGGCATGAATGAAAAAAGACCTTATGAAAATTTTTATTAAAGATCTTTTTTTCATCCCGCACAGCTCCAAACGCACATATCCTGTTTATATTCACGCTTTTATGTGATGCAAGGAACTAACACAAATGACAGGTGAAGTCAATTCAATCACGGCAAAATGACAGGTATTTTGGCATTTTTATTTGACAATACCGGATGAAAAAAACGCAGTGCTTATCCACAAAGCGGAAACGATGCTTCATCTTGGGCTGCCCGTCCACCAAATGTATGAGAGGGTATGAGAACATGGCATGATCAAGCGCATCATCCAGTGAACAACCGTAAGGGGATTGGACCAAATGCTCCGATTTTGGAATTGGAGCTGTACGAATAAACTGTAATTTTTCTTGACAGGCGTTTTTTTTGCTGTTAAGGACACGCCGGTTTTGATTCATTGACGTCTGTGGATACATTCTGATTTGCTTCCTTTTTCCGCATCGTCTGATAAAATTACACCATTGACACTACTTAAGGGGGGTCTTACAAAATGCTTTGTGAAACAGTTAAAAAGGGATCAGAATGCGCTTTTATGAGCAAAAAAGGCTGCGGCATGACCGGCGGCAGCTGTCTCCCGGTAATCGACAAATGCGACGGCTGCAATAAGATTATCGAGTACGAATCAGGCAAATTCTGCAAGGTTTACCCGGATCCGAAAAGCAAATGGATAACCGGCAACTGCCCGAGCGCGTCACACGTGAAGTTGGTCATCAAGGAAACGCAGAAAATCAATCCGCTGAAATCTTCCAAAAGAGCCAACAAAAAATAACAGGCGATTCACGCACAGAATAAAAAAGCCGGCAACGAGGGTTGCCGGCTTTTTTCAGCTCAGAATCTTTCGAATCTGCTCCAACTCTTTTTTTATGTAAATCAATTTTTCACTTGCCGTGGCTGTTGATTCGTCCTGATCTCGCATTTTCATCAACTGTTGTTTTGCACCGTTAATGGTAAAGCGCTGCTGATAGAGCAGATTGCGGATCGTCAATAATTCCTGCACGTCTTTTTTTCGGTACAGTCGTTGAGCTGTCTTTGTCCTTACCGGTTTAACCGTTTTAAATTCCGATTCCCAGTAACGGATGACATATGGCTCAACGCTTAGGATTTTACTCACTTCTCCAATCCGGAAATAAGCTTTTTCGGGAATTATGCTATCCATACAATTCCTGAATCCTTACGGAGAAATATACCCGCGAAACTGAAACTGAAAAAATACCTGTCCAGAAAATACGGACAAGTCGTTTTGTTTGTCAGTGCATTTCGTGCAGTTAGAACAATTTATCAACTGTTCAGAGACTTGCGCAATACCTGGGAGGATTTGAAAGTCAAAACCCGGCGTGCGGTGATGGAGATTTCCTCTCCGGTCTGAGGATTACGGCCGCGGCGGGCGCGTTTCTCTTTGACCATGAAATTTCCGAAGCCGGAAATCTTTACCCTTTCACCCTGAGCAAGGCTGTCTTTAATGATGTCAAACACGGATTCAACGATGTCCGCTGATTCCTTCTTGGAAAAACCGAGTTTTTCGTAAACATTTTGAATAATGTCAATTTTCGTCATTTCTTCTCCTCCGTTTTTAACGTCATGAAAACTGAAACCTTTGCATAATGATGAATCTGTCCTTTCGACCAGAGAGAAATCTTATAAATCTTCAATAAGATAAGTCAGATTTCTCGTAGCTTTGCCCGAAATGACATGAGGGAAATTATGCTAATCTGTCAAACTGTCATGCTCTTATCTTTGCACCCGTTAACCGGACAGTACTGTTCACAATTCTCTCATGAATAGAATTGATTTCCGCGTCTGTCAGTGTTCTGTCGGGGGCGCGATAGGAAAATCTCAACCCAAGGCTTTTTGTCCCCTCCTCAAGGCCCTTGCCAGCGTATATATCAAAAATCCCCACATTTTCAAGTAAATCTTCTCTCTGACTTAAAACAATTTCCAGCATTTTGTCCGCTTCCATAGCCACGGGAACCACAAATGCGACGTCGCGGGTCACCGCAGGAAATTTGGATATCTCACTGTAATCTATGCGCGGGTTAAGTTGTTTTTCCAGAACATCAATATTAATTTCAAATAGATACGCGTTACTCCGGATGTCCATTTTCTCGAGCACTTCCGGATGGACCTGACCCATAAAACCTATTTTTGTGTCATTGACGTACAGATTGCAGGATTGTCCCGGATGTAAAAAAGGCTCTGATATTTCAGCACAATACCGGCACTTTTCCATCTTCAGATCATAAAAGACGTTTTCCAGGCACCCTTTGAGATCGTAAAAATCGACGTTGGCTTTCAAGCCCCAGAGGTTTTCCGAGGTCTTTCCCGACAAAAGCCCGGCCAGAATGTTCTTTTCTTCCGGCAGCTCCCCATCGCCGCGTTTCAGAAAGATTCGCCCGATTTCAAAGATTTTCAGGTTGAAAGAAGCATTGTTTATATTCTTCTTCAGGGTCTCCAGCAGCCCGTAGGACAGGGTTGTCCGCATGACTGACTGATCTTCTGTCAACGGATTTCTGATGACCACAAAACTTCGCCGCTCATCGTCCGGCAACAGAAGAAGTCCGTCCGCGGAAGCGGGCGTGGTGAAACTGTAATTGATGATTTCCGAATAGCCGCCGCCGGTAAGCAGTTGACGGATTCTTTCCTCGAGGGCAAGGCGGGGAATAACGTCCATCTCTTTTACCGAAACGGCCGGGATGGTCACGGGCACACGGTCATAACCGTACAGACGGACGACTTCTTCAACAAGGTCAATCTCCCGCTCGATGTCTACCCGGAATGTCGGCGGCGTCACGAGATATTTCCCGCCGCCTTCATCAAGCATTGTCATATCGATGCTCTTCAGGATTCGCATAACGTCTTCGGGGGCAATGGCTGTGCCGACGATTTCGCAGATCCTGTCCAGACGCAGGGGGATATTCTGCACCGCCGGTATTTTTTTCGGGTATGCATCAATGTAATTTTTGCAGATGGCACCTCCAGAAAAGAGGGCAATTAATTGAGCCGCCCGGTTGAGCGCCCGGATCACGCCTTCCGGATCAATGCCCCTTTCAAAACGAAACGCGGCATCTGTCGGCATCGCCAGACGGCGCGCTGAACGGCGAATGGATGAAGGATTGAAATAGGCGCACTCCAGGAATATGACCTGCGTATCCTCCTTGACTTCAGAGTTAA
>JAQVLL010000071.1 GCA_028704195.1 Smithellaceae bacterium | reverse complement strand
GGATGTTATTCTTCTGGACATCATGATGCCCGGCATGTCCGGGACTGAGGTAACGGATCGGCTGCTGGCGGACCCGGTTACCCGTTCTATCCCCATCATCTATGTGACCGCCATTGTGAATGAGGATGACATTCAAAGGGGCGCCGGCATTGCCGGCGGCAAGTCATTAATCGCGAAACCCGTTAAAATCGATGAACTGGTCGAAAAAATAAATGCCGTCTGCCAGGTTGTCGATAATCCATGACTGCATAAAACAATAATGTAAAGCTGATGCTACGGCACCGAAGGAGGAAGCGGTGAATCCAGGGTGTAATATTCTGTTCATCATCGTGAGTCTTGCGTGCATTATCCATACGGGATGCGCGCACATCAACACGTTTCAGCGCGAGGGTGACCTTCGTTTTCCGGGATTGAAAGCAGCTGTCGAAGTCCTCCGCGATGAGCAGGGCATAGCCTATATCCACGCGGCAAACGAGGAAGACCTGCTGCGTGCCCAGGGGTTTGTAACGGCCCAGGATCGACTCTTCCAGATGCATTTGACCAGACTTTTGGTTTCCGGGCGGATCAGTGAGCTTGTGGGAAAACCTGGTCTGGAATCGGACATCCGCATGCGCACGATTGGCTTTGCCCGCCAGGGCAGGAGACACGCGGCAATGCTAAACGAGGCAAACCGGCGTTACTTCGAGCTCTATGCGGAAGGCGTCAATGCGTTCATTGCCCGCAAGGTTGATTTGCCGATGGAATTCAAGCTCTCCGGAATCAAGCCCGAGCCGTGGACAGTTGCCGATTCCCTTGCCATTGTCTACTACATGGGATGGTCCACGGCGGCCAATATCAAGGATGAAATCATTGCCCAGTTACTTGTGGAGACCCTGGGTGCCGAAAAGGCGAAGGACCTTTTCCCGCTGAACATCAATCCGGACACGGAAAACACCTGCATACCGGCGAAAAAAACAGCGGACGGCCCGTTGCCTGAAAAGACGCATCTCGACCTGGCCGCTGATCCGTTTCTCATGTCCCTGTGGACAGACCAATTTCCCGGATTACACATCGGCAGCAATAACTGGGTTGCCGGTCCCGCGCTTTCCGTAAGCGGAAAGCCTGTCGTCGCAAATGACCCGCACCTGGATGCTCGCATTCTTCCAGGTCCCTGGTATCCCTGCGGTCTGATAACATCGGAGGTGAGGGCTGTCGGCGTTAACGTTCCGGGGATTCCCGGAATGGTGGCAGGCCGCACCGGGCATATCGCCATCGGAATGACGAATTCTTATGCAGACACCCAGGATCTTTTCATCGAGACCATTGATCCGGCAGACCCGAATCGATACATGGAGGGCGGCAGGTCTTTTCCCTTTCAGGTTCTGAAGGAAAAAATCAGAATAAGGAATTCAAAAGCCGCAGGCGGCTTTCAGGAGGAAGAAATTGCCATTCGTTTGACGAAACGGGGACCCGTTGTTTCAGGGGTCCTGAAGGGACTCGACACCCGCAATGTTATCACGCTTCGCTGGTCTCCCTTCGAAACCATGGCGCCGTCACTCGGGCTGGATCAATTGATGAAGTCCCGGAGCGTTGCCCAAATCCGTCAAAGGCTTCGTCATATCACGCCGATCATGCTCAACTTCGTCTTTGCAGACCGGGAAGGACATTTTGGCTGGCAGACGACGGGACGCATTCCCATTCGCGTCAGGGGAAACGGCCTGGTTCCATTCAGGGTGACTGACGGCATCGATAACTGGAGAGGCTGGATAGACTACGCGAAGATGCCGCAGTCGTATGATGCCACGAAAGGCTGGCTGGGTACCTGCAATCATTACACCGTCCCGTGCGACTACCCCTACTACTATACTTCCCATGCCTCGGCGTCCTATCGTTACCGCAGGCTGACTGAGTTGATGAATAGGTCGGGGAAGAAAACCGTTGACGATCACTGGAATTTCCAGCGAGATAATTTGAACGTTATGGCAAGGCAGATTGCCCCTATCATGTCAAAAGCGCTTCTTGCTCATAAGGACACGGAAGCCATGGGGCGGATTCTTCAGCGCTGGGATTACCATGATGATCCGGACCAGGCCGCGCCGGCTGTTTTTCAGTCCGTTTATCGCCATTTTTTCTTTGCCGTTTACCAGGACAAGCTGGGTGTGGATCTTACAAAGTTGATCATCGATAATCCCTATTTCTGGCAGGAATCGCTTCAGCGAATGGTCCTGTCAGGCGAATCACCCTGGTTTCCGGAAGCAAGGGATGTTCTGTTCCACAGGGCCGCACTCGAGGCTTACCGGGAAATGAGCCGTCTCCAGGGTGATGACCCGGAGGCGTGGAAATGGGGCCGTGTGCATCATCTTAAACTGGTTTCACCGCTCCGCCTCAAGGGTTTCGGCAGCGGTTTGCTGGGAGGCGGTTCCCATGCCATGGGAGGATCCCAGGAAACGCTTTTGCGGGCCAGATTTGATTATAACAACCCCTATAATGTGACGGTTTCCGCGTCCTTGCGAATGGTGGCCGATCTCGGCGATCCGGACAAGGTTTTGGCCGCCCTGCCGGGAGGCGCCTCCGGACGTCAGTTCGATCCCCACCATCAGGACCAGGTCGGGCCTTTTATGAACGGGGAGAAGCGTTACTGGTGGTTTAGCGAACAGAAGATCCGGGAGAACGCGGTGGAGAAACTGCGTCTGGTTCCGTAAAGTATTAATGATGCTGATTTGTTTACATCGCGGAGGGAGAATTCCATTTCCAGTTTCCGGCAACCTCACGGCTTTTTATTCATCATTGTCTTGCCTCATGTTCCTGGATACGATATAAACACCCATCACAAATTTTGGATGCTCCATGATCAAAAAGCCCGGCAGTCAGACGGAACTGAAAAAAAACGTACTGGAACAAAGCCTTTGCACCGGCTGCGGGGCCTGTGTAGGTCTTTGTCCTTATCAGGTCTTTTATGCCGACCGGACGGTGCAGCTTTTTGACTGTGACCTGCCCGAGGGCAAGTGTTGGGCTTTTTGCCCGAGAACACCCGCCGATTATGACCATATTAAAAAAAGTCTTTTTAATATGGATGATTTGACGCCGGAAATCGGTGCGGTGAAGGGTTATTACTTCTCGCGGGCTTTTGACCCCCGGTTGCGTGTGAATGTCCAGCATGGCGGAACGGTCACAGCGTTGCTGGAGTTGGCCATGGGAGAAGGAATGATCGATTCTGCTGTAGTCTCTTCGCGAAATGAAGAGTTTGAACAACATGGCCTGCTGGTTACAGATCAAAACCAATTGCGCGGTTATTCAAAAAGCTGGTTTACGGTATCTCCCACGGTTGCTGCTTTCAACCGAATACCGGACGATCGTAAAAAAAGGGCGGGGGTTGTGGCAACGCCCTGTCAGGCGACGGCTCTGGCAAAAATGAAAACAGCGGAAATACCCGGTTACAACGGGTCCGACTTACCGGGACTGGTCATAGGCCTCTTCTGCGGCTGGACGCTTTCCATGGAAAAATTTTACAATCTTCTCGGACGATACGGATTGTCTATAACGGATCTGACCGGAATGGATATACCGGCAGGGAAAAACATTCTGGAACTTTTCACGGCAGGTGGCTTAATATCTGTGCCAATGGCTGAGGTGGATCATTGTGTGCGGACCGCCTGTCGCTACTGCATGGACAGCACGGCGGAATTTGCCGACCTTTCTGTCGGAGCGGCGCGCTTCGGTAAGGACTGCGAAGAAATGAGGGGCTGGAACCAGATCATTGTGCGCTCTGATCGCGGTAAACATCTGTTCGAACTGGCCGTTGCAAAACATGTACTTCAAATCCGTGAAGCTCCGCCATCGGCCCTGCTGGAACTGAAAAACGCGGCAGTGGAAAAAAAGAAAAAAGCGTTAAAAAATATTGTGGAAAAAAGTCATTCGACGAAAAATCTTTTGTATCTGAAAAGCGACGATCCGGTCGTGCGGAAGTATTTGGGTGTTGAGAAGAAACGAAAAGGGAAATTATGAGCAAGCTGTTGTCACCGGACAGATCCACGGTTTTGTTTCTGGGCAATGAGGCGATCGCAAGAGGTGCGCTGGAAGCCGGCATTGAGGTTGCCACGGGATATCCGGGAACGCCATCTTCGGAGGTGATCGAGTCTCTGGCCGGCGTTGCCCGGGAGCGGAATCTTTACGTGGAGTGGTCGGTCATCGAAAAGGTGGCGCTCGAAGTCGCGGCGGCCGCTTCATTTGCCGGTTTACGTTCGATGGCCGTCATGAAACAAAATGGCGTCAACGTGGCTTCGGATTTTCTTCTGCACCTGACCGCGTCGGGAACGCGGGGCGGAGTGGTGCTGGTGTCCTGCGAAGATCCGGGCGCTCTCTCAAGTGTTAACGAGGGGGAATCCCGCTATTTTGCGAGCATGATGGAGATGCCCCTTCTGGAACCGACAGATTTTCAGGATGCCAAGGATATTACGAAATGGGCGTTTGAACTATCTGAAGCAATCGGCAATGTCGTCATGCTGCGATCCGTTACGCGCATGTCGCACGCCAGCGGCAATGTGACTTGCGGAAAACTGCCGACAAAAAGAAGAAACGCCGCGTTTGAGTATGACGGGCCGGTGATGGATTCGCAAACCGGACCGATGATCAGTACGCCGGTTATGGCCAAGCATCTGCTTCGCCAGCAAAAGCTCAAAGATGTCCAGAGGATGTTTGATAACAGTCCTTTTAACCGATACACCGGCCCGGCAAAACCGGATCTCCTCATCATCACCAGCAGCGCCTGTTTTCTTTATTCCTGTGAAGCCGTTGAAATGCTTGGTCTGCAAAAGAGAGTGGGGATTCTGAAACTGGCCACAACCTGGCCTCTGCCTCCGAATCTTCTTGAAAAATACTTGCGCAAAGCAAAGACCATCCTGATCGTCGAAGAAGTCATGGCGTTTCTGGAGGAAAACGTGAAGGTCCTGGCCTCAGGCATCGCTGGCCGGGTCGGCGTAAAAACATTCTTCGGTAAATACAACGGGGCACTGCCGTTTGCCGGGGAACTCAATCCAGATATAGTGGCCGACGCGCTGGGAAAAATTCTAAAAGTAAAGCGCAAATCCCTGCCAGCGGATTATCAGACAGACGTTCAGAAAACAGCTGCCTTGATTCCGGTGCGGGAACAGACATTTTGCGCCGGCTGCCCCCACCGTGCATCGTTCTGGAATATCCATAACGCCATTGCCCTTGACGGCAGGAAAGGATTTGTGTGTGGCGATATCGGCTGCTATTCGATGGCCGCGCTCTCGCCCGCAACAGGTTATCACACGATGCCTACGCTTCATTCCATGGGGTCTGGAACGGGACTGGCCAGCGGCTTTGCCCAATTGTCCCGGTTTGGTCTGGATAAACCAATTCTGGCCGTCTGCGGGGATTCCACATTTTATCACGCGGTGATTCCGGCGCTGATCAACGCGCAGCACAACCGGGCGGATATAACCTTTATTGTTCTGGACAATGCGGGAACTGCCATGACGGGGTTTCAGCCGCATCCGGGTCTGGCGGTAAGTGCGCTCAAAGACGTGGTCCCCGCGGTTGACATTGCCGCGATCTGCAAGGCGATCGGAGCGAAAGTGGCCGTCAGCGATCCATTTGATCTTGCGTCAACCAGCAGAATACTGACCTCTTTTCTTGCGGATAAAGGATCGCTCAAGGTGCTGATCCTGCGTCAGGCCTGTGCCCTGAGTCCTGAGAAAAAAGGGAAGAAGGCATTTGATGTCAAAGTGGATGAGTCCTTGTGCATTGGTGAGGCCTGCGGCTGCAATCGGCTTTGCACGCGGATTTTCCGCTGTCCGGCCCTCACCTGGGATCGCGACACAAAGAAAGCCGTGGTCGATGAAGTCATCTGTGCCGGCTGCGGTGTATGCGCGTCGATCTGTCCGCAGCAGGCGATTGTGAAAACGGAGGTCAGCGCACCGGGATGAAAGAAAAGACTTTTATAAAAACAAGGAATGTCATCTTAACCGGTGTCGGTGGTCAGGGTAATGTGATGGCGTCGAGAACACTGGCCCATATGCTTGTCGATGCGGGATATGTCGTCACCATCGGTGAGACATTCGGCATGTCTCAGCGTGGCGGTTCAGTGATGAGTCATCTGCGCATTTCACACGATTCGGTCAAAAGCCCGCAGATTCCTCGCGGCGGGGCCGACGTGATTGTCGGTCTTGAACCCCTTGAAGCCCTTCGCGTTTTGACGGTTTACGGCAATCCGCAGGTTTGCGTTTTATACAATTCACGTCCCGTCTATCCCATTGGCGTGATTACGGGTGAGCTTTCTTATCCTTCCGGGGAAACCATCAGAGACGCTTTTGAACGATTATCCGCCGCGTGCTGGGAGATTGACGCTACTTCCGTCGGTCTTAGGCTTGGCAATCCTGTTTTAAGCAATATTGTCATGATAGGTGCGCTGTCCAAAACAGGCCTTCTGCCTTTTGACCGGCGAAGGTTTGAAAAAGAAATCAAAAAAACACTTTCGGCGGGTAAATATAAAGTAAATCTGAAGGCTTTTGACGCAGGCGCCGATATGATCAAATAAGGCGGCCGAAAAAAACAGGCCGGATGCTGCGTTTCGCTGCAACCATCGTCACGTGGCGTAAAGCATGTACGTATCATTCCTCGGGATTTGCCCGCCTTGCCTGCAGCCTTTTTCGAGGTCGTCACAAAACACATAATTTTTTTAGTTGTCACAGTTAATAAATAAAGGTTGACGACACGGAATCGAAACTTATATTACCAATTCAGAACTTTAATTCTCAGGAGGCGGTTCATGAAAGACATTTATTCCGCGATTCAAATCAGTGAGCATGTGTACTGGGTAGGCGTGATCGACTGGTCCATCCGGGACTTTCACGGCTATACAACACCGCACGGCAGCACCTATAACGCCTATCTGATCATGGCGGATAAGATCACGCTGATCGATACGGTCAAGGCGCCTTTTATGGACGAGATGCTGTCGAGGATTGCGTCCGTAGTTGATCCATCAAAAATCGATTATATTGTTTCCAATCATTCCGAGCAGGATCATTCCGGATGCCTTTTACAGGTTATTGACCTTATTAAACCTGAAAAAGTATTTGCCTCGGCGGTTGGGGTTAAAACCCTCAAGGATATTTTCCACGACCACCACGATGTCCAACCGGTCAAGGATGGCGAATCGCTCAACCTGGGTAATATGGATTTAAAGTTTATGGAAACCCGGATGATTCACTGGCCGGATTCCATGTTTTCATACCTGGAAAAAGACGGTGTGCTGTTTTCTCAGGATGCTTTCGGCATGCATCTGGCAACATTCGAGCGTTTTGCCGATCAACTGTCCGCGGATATGCTGGAATATGAAGCGGCAACTTATTACGCCAATATCGTTCTGCCTTATTCGCCGGTTGTTCTCAAGGCGCTGGATAAGGTTGCCGCCACAGGCTGGACGTTCAAAGTATTTGCACCGGATCACGGCCCCGTCTGGCGGCAGAATTTAGGCTTTATTCTTGACCTGTACAAAAAGTGGGCACTGCAGAAGCCAGTCAATAAAGCTGTCGTGGTTTACGCGACCATGTGGCATTCCACGGAAATAATGGCCAAAGCAATTGCCGAATCAATGGCGCGTGAAGGAGTCCGCGTCAAACTTTTATCCGCAAACGAGGTACACCGCAGTGAAGTGATTTATGAAGTACTGGAGGCAGGTGCGTTGATTATTGGTTCACCGACGCTCAACAACAATATTTTACCGCAGATGGCGGATGTGATGACCTATGTGAAGGGATTGAAGCCTGCTCATCTGATTGGCGCGGTTTTTGGCTCATTCGGCTGGAGCGGGGAATCCGTCAAGGATCTGGAGGCTATTCTCAAAGAGATGAAAGTGGAAATCGTGGCGGAACCGGTTTCTGTTAAGCATGTTCCGGGCGAGGATGTTCTGGAAAAATGTTCGGAGTTGGGCCGGACAGTTGCGGCTGAATTGAAAAAAAGAATTACTGATTGAAGAAATTTTCGGGAAGGAAGGAGGAAACCAATGAAAAAGTATGTTTGTGGAATATGCGGTTATGTTTACGATCCGGCCAACGGTGATCCGGAAAATGATGTGGCGAAGGGGACGGAGTTTAAGGATCTGCCGGAGGACTGGACCTGTCCGGTTTGCGGTGCCGACAAGAGCGAGTTTTCTCCCGAGTGAGTTATACATTATAAATAAATAC
>JAQVLL010000070.1 GCA_028704195.1 Smithellaceae bacterium | reverse complement strand
GACCAATCTGATTTCCATCACGGACGGGCAGATTTATCTCTCACCGGTTTTGTTTAGCAAGGGCATGCTGCCGGCAGTGGATGTTGGTAAATCCGTATCCCGCGTGGGCGGTAAAACGCAGCTGCCCGCGTATCGTTCCGTGGCGGGTGACCTCCGGCTCTCCTACTCGCAGTTTGAAGAACTGGAATCCTTCTCCCGTTTTGGCACCAGGCTGGATGAAAGTACGCGGCGGACGCTGGAACGCGGATGGCGTGTGCGTGAGATACTGAAGCAGGGGCAGTACAAGCCGCTCAAAGCTTCCGAACAGATTGCCTCTCTGCTTTCTGTAACCGGCGGCGCCCTGGATCTTGTTCCGACGGAGCAGGTCCGCGAGGTGGAGGCGCACCTGCTTGCTGCCGTCAATGAACAGTTGCCGGAATTGTGCAGCCGGATTGAAGCAGGGAAAAAACTGGAGCTGGCGGATCGTGACAGCATCATGAATAAAATTAAATCGGTTATTACACCTTTTGAACAGGTTGAGGAAGTCAATGCAAACAACTGAGTCCCTGAAAAGAAGAATGAAAAGCGCGGGTGATCTTTTGTCGGTCGTTAAAACGATGAAGGCGCTGGCGGCTGTTAGCATTCGGCAATACCAGAAGGCGGTCGAATCGCTCACGGACTATAACCATGCGGTAGAGATGGGATTGCAGATTGTACTCAAGGAGCGGATGGGCGCGATGCTCCAGAGAAAGACATCCACTCTCAAACGTATGGGGGTGATTGTTTTCGGCTCCGATCAGGGTCTGTGCGGACAGCTCAATGAACAGATTTCCGTTTTTACGCTGGATTATGCCAAAAACGCTGGTGTGAAAAAGGAAAACCGGAAAGTGCTGTCCATCGGTGCCCGTGTCGCCGACTATGTGGAAGATGCCGGGCAGCCTGTTGACGAGTTATTGCCCACCCCCGGTTCCACGGCGGGCATTACACCCCTTGTTCAGGAGATTATCATGATTATTGATGAATGGCATTTTCGTCACAGCATCGATCATTTTTTCCTGTTTTACAATAAGTATGTCAGCGGGGCAGTTTACCATCCTCATATGGTTCAGCTGCTGCCTGTCAACCGTGACTGGCTTAAGGAAATCGCCAAAAAGAAATGGGATTCCAAATCCCTGCCCATTTTCCGGATGGATGGCGATCAGATTTTTTCTTCCCTGATTCGGGAGTACCTCTTTGTATCGCTTTACCGGGCGTTTGCCGAATCGCTGGCCAGTGAAAATGCAAGCCGACTGGCTTCCATGCAAAACGCCGAGAAAAACATTGAAGAACAGCTGCAGGATCTGCACGTGCAGTTTCACCGTACGCGTCAGATGACGATTACCGAAGAACTTCTCGATATCGTTGCCGGTTTCGAGGCGATGCAGGAAGAGGCATCATAGAGTTTTTTAGAAAGGAGGACTGGCTTATGTCAACAGGTTCGGACAAAAGAATTTGTGTTATCTGTGCATGGCGCGAGAACTGCACAAAACGGTATCGGGTCAAGACAAATGCCTTATTTGATGTCAATTGTCCCGATTATACAAGGGATATCAAACTGAAAGACAAAGATGTCGATAAGCTGGTCGAAGATCAGGTCATACGCTGGCAGAAAGAGAAAAAGGAAAAACCCGGGTATGTCATCACGCTTTCCAGTGAAGCCGGTGCCGGCGGCGGCTTGGTCGCTCGCATTCTGGCTACTGAGCTTCAGATGAACATCATCGGAAGTGATCTGATCCAAAAGGTTGCCGAAAGCGCCCATATGAGCGACAAGGTCATCAAATCGCTTGATCAGAAAAGTATTTCCTTTTTCGACAGCCTGATCGGCTCATTTTTTGAATCGCGTCATATCTGGCCTAACGAATACATCCGTCATTTGTCTCTGGTCATGCACACGAACGCGCAGCACGGCAATGTCATCATTATCGGCCGTGGCGGCAGTTTCATTCTGAAAGACAAAGCGTTTCGCGTGCGGGTAATAGCGCCGCTGGAGATACGGGTGGAAAGGGTGATGCGCGATCGCAAAATGTCTCAAACCGATGCGCTGGAACATGTTAAGAAATACGATGGAGATCAGGTCGCTTTTTGCCGGAAGTATTTTAATGAAGATATCAGCGATGCAAAACATTACGACATCATGGTCAACACGCAGCATGTTGACATTGAAAGCACCGCTGAATCGGTTAAGAAGGCGTTTCTGTCGTGGAAAGCGGGGTTCGAAACGCATCAGTGATGATTTTGAAAATGAACCGGTGAGGGTGATCCGCGATGAACCAATATGAACGCGCTCTGCTACTGGGACTGGCGGAAGAGATCATTCTGCACCTGCGCACCCGGCTGGCCGAGATTGAAAATCTGCATCCGAGGGAGTCAGCCGTGGGGATTGCCACATTTCAGGAACGACTGCGCAATATAGAAAGTTTGCTGGATTGCGTTAAAAACCGTAATTCCTGTCCCCCCTTATGACGATACATCGTTTTTCCCGTCATTTGGGGTTGCGGGCAGGTAAACCATGAATGTTGTGCCGACGCCCACAAGCGATTCCACGGTGATCAGCCCGCTGTGGTATTTAATAATGGAATCGCAGATGGCCAGCCCAAGTCCGATGCCGCCCCGGTCCTTAGTTTCTTTTGTCGTGAAATAAGGATCAAATATCTTGGAGAGGTTTTCACGGGGAATGCCGATGCCGCGGTCCTTGATGATAATCCGGACGTAATTGCCCTTGCCCATCGTCCGGATATTCGTTCCGGTTGTCGTGTTTTCCGCAATGACATCTATCACCCCGCCTTCCGGCATGGCTTCTTTCGCATTGGTGATAATGTTTTCCATTACCTGTTTAATCTGCATCGCATCGATCTCTGTCGGCCAGAGGTCCGGCGCGATCACCGGCTGGCACGTCACGTTGGAACCTTCAAGAACTTTCTGCACTGCCTCTTTGATGATAGTATCCAGCCTTTCATTCTTTTTAACCGGATATCCACCCTGGGCAAATGTGATCAGGCGGTGCGCAAGTTCCTTGGCCTGCAGACCTGCGCGTTCCGCTATGGCAAGGCCGTTTTCCAGAATCTTATCTTCTTCGCTGGCGGATATTTTGGCCAGAAAGACATTGCGCAGAATGGCCGTAAGCAGACTGTCAAAATCCTTGGCCACACCGTCAGCGAATGTTCCCAGCGATTCGTTTTTGGTCCTTTTGAGCAGTTCTTCTTCGGCGTTTTTCTGCTCAGTGATGTCTTCCAGGGTTTCCATGGCGCCGAATATGCGGCCGCTTGAATCTCTGAGTTTTGCGGCGGTAATCCGGAACCATTTTCCTTTTTCACCCAGATCGGGGAAAAATTCTGTTACTTCATAGGCATCTCTGACTAGTTTTGATTTTATGACCTTTCCCTGGTAAAGGCTCATGGAGTGACTGACTCTATCATTCAAAATCAAATCAGCCATGCAGGAGCGGGGTGATGTATAAAATGCCCGCCACTGCTGGTTTGTGCCGATTACCTGACGTGCCTTGATGCCGTTGAGCCCTTCCAGCGCTTTGTTCCAGTGAAGGATGGTATGATCTGTTGAGATGACGAAGGTTGGAATCGGAGACCCCTGAAGAATGCTGCGCAGGATCTGCTCATCATTGCGGCCCCGCCATATAGCATAAATGAAACTGACAATGGTGGTTAACGCCAGAAAAATAATAAACAGAAGGAACTCAACTTGCATCACAGTCTCCCGTATTTCAGATATCCAGACGGAAATATCCCGATGGGGTCTTGTCGTTTGTCGAAACAGAAAAACTTCATCTTTGCCGTCACAACACTTCAGCCGCACAAGTCAATAGCAAGGTTGGACCAAAATTGCAAGATTGGAAAAATCCTAATGAATTATAAGATTTTACGCTGATTTGAGGGTGCGTGTCGGCAGGGCTGTTGTTTGGCGGTCAAGGTCATCGCATCAAAAAGGCACTCGTCCGGACTTTTCTGACCCTTCGGGCAAAGTGCAGTCCTTGTGGCCAGGCATTACCAACGCCTGTGGGGCCTCGGGCATGGTAGCCATGGATAAGGGAAAGGATCCCGGTACCAGGGATCGTACCAGTAGGGTGGATCAGTCCATTGCTCCCAGAGTTTGAGGGACCGGGGTTCTATAACGGGATATGAATAGAGTAATTCACCGACAGACCGTTCTTCTTTGCCGGTAAGCATGCCGACAACCGTCACTTCACGTTCCCGGCTATATATGGCCGGGTCAAGAAATCCTTGATGGCGAATGATGAAACGACCGGCTGACTTGTCTGTGTTCCGGGGACGCTTTCGAAAATCAAGCTGCGTCTCCCTGACGATGATCAGGGTATCATTTGATCGTGTGATAGTTTCAACGATCACCCCGCCCCACAGGACGATTGATCCCCTGAAGGTCTCCGGTGCCTTGACAACCTCATTGTAGGGGATGTCCCTTGTAACTTCCTGCATTACCTGATGCGGAAAAGGTCCACAGGATACCGCAATGATGACAATAAACGGAATGAATAATTGAAGTTTCATCTGATAATCCTCACACCCGAACCAGCAACGTTTTTGATGAATATGGTTTTTCAAAGACGAAAGCAACCCGTTGGAGATCCACAAAAAGGCATTGACGGTTGTCCATGCAAGAACTGTATTATATCAAAAATACTATCCTTGTATGAAAAGTCAAGAGGAATGATATCATCTTCCGAATGTCGAATGATGATGGTGCTTTGCGGACGCGGGCAGGAGAATCTTTATGCCGGGTTTTGCCTTTGTCGTCCCTTCCTGTGTCGACCATGGTTGCTTATTGTTGAGAAAATACTTGACATGTTCTTGCGGATGGATTTTTACTCGATCAAGGGCAGTGGAAACAACATTGAGGCGGTTTGCGATATGAAGAAGTCTGACAGCTCCCGAAACAGAAAAGTCCTTGTGGCTATGAGCGGCGGTGTGGATTCTTCCGTGGCTGCGCTGTTACTCAAAAATGCGGGCTATGATGTTACAGGGGTGACCATGGCGCTGGGCATTCACAGGGGAGGCGAGATTCCCGGCCGTTTTACCGATGATGCCATCGATGATGCTGCCAGGGTATGTGATCAGCTGGGGATGCCGCATATAACCGTGAGCTTCGCCTCGCTGATGGAAAATAAGGTAATCGCCAGGTTTACCTCCGAATATTTGTCCGGCCGGACACCCAATCCTTGTGTGGATTGCAACCGCTATCTCAAATTCGGAGCGCTTTTGAAGGAAGCACGTAAACTTGGATTTCACCGGCTGGCAACGGGCCATTATGCCCGGATCGAAAATCAGCCGTCAGGCTGGCGTTTGCTGCGACCCGCGGACAGGGGGAAGGACCAGAGTTATTTTCTTTATCCGCTCAGACTGGAAGATCTTCCGTTTATTTTATTCCCGTTGGGATTGATGACCAAGGAAGAAGTGCGCCTGACGGCCCGACAATCAGGGCTGCACACTGCACGCAGGCACGACAGCCAGGATATTTGCTTTGTTCCGCATGGAGACTACAGCCGGGTGTTTTCAGACAGGAATCTGAAAACCGAACCGGGTGATATTGTGGACAGAAACGGAAAAATCCTAGGCAGGCACCGTGGCATCATTTATTATACGATTGGTCAGCGCGGAGGTCTGCGCATCAGCGCGAAAGCCCCTTTCTATGTCGTGGCCATTGATGCCTTGAAAAATCAAATCATTGTCGGGGGAAGAGATGATGTCCGGGCTTCAGGTCTTATCGCGGGCGATCTGAATCTGCTGATCGAACCTTTCCCCGGACAGGTGGAAGCCAAAATCCGCTACCGGAAAAAACCGGCCCTTTGTTCGGTCATCCGGCAAGGCGATAAATTGAACGTCATGTTTAAGGACCCTCAGGATGCCGTCACGCCGGGTCAGGCCGTCGTCTTTTATGCGGAAGATACCGTCCTTGGCGGCGGAGTCATTGAGGAAGCCATCCGCGACTGAAAACACGAACAATAGAATATTTGAAGCCATTCCCTTGATTCATAACCCCGCTCACGCCTGACGAGCGTTAATTCTTCTTAGCCTGCTGCGATATCATAGCGTTCACTTCATGCCTCGACAGCCTGCTGTTAGGGGGGGGCATAAAATCTTGACAAATTATAAAAATAATGTGAATCACTGTTCATAAAATGAATGATCATTCAAAAAAACCGATCCGGGACGAAACCATGGAGAAGCAAAAAAGAAAAAAGCGTGAGTTCAATATGCGCCGCGAGGCAATTTTGTCGGAAGCGGAAAAAATTTTTTCAGAAAAAGGCTTTCATAATGTAACCGTTGCCGAAATTGCCATGGCATCCGGTTTTTCCACCGGGTATCTGTATCAGTTTTTCAAAGGCAAGGAACATCTCTACATAACCATGATCAGTGAAAAGCTGACCTTTATGTATCAATCCATTGAACAGAAAGTCTCTTCAGTAAAAGATCTGCATGGCAAGTTAGCGGCCATCATTGTTGCACAGTTGCAATTTGTTGAAGAAAATGCAGCTTTTTGCAGAATATTTCTTCGCGGTGAAAACGAGCTGTCGCCTTTGACGATGGATTCTTTTCGTCAACAACTCAAGGACGATTATTTTAAACATTTATCTTTTATTGAAAATATACTGAAGGCAGGCATTAAAAATGGTATATTGCGAAACCTTCCGCCTCTTGAAATGGCGGCTGCCTTGTCGCATTTGATCCGAGCGGCTTCCATCGACTGGATGATCATGCCGGCAAAAGAAACGCTTATTGCAAAAAAAGATTTTATTCTGGATATATTTTTAAACGGGGTGAAAAAACATGACGAATAAAAGCCGGTGCCTATGGGTATGTGTAGTCGTTGCCTTCCTGTTTTCCCCGCTTTCCATCAGGGCGGCCGACCCTTTAACCCTTGAGGATAGTGTTACAATCGCGCTGAAAAACAGCTTGGTCATCAATATTGCCAAAGAAGGTGCGAGGGGCGCTCAGGCAAAAAAGCGTGAGGCGATGACCGGGTTTCTGCCCAAGTTCAAGACCTCATACAGCTATACGCGCCTCAATGAAGAACCGGGCTTCTATTTTCCCGGTATTACGGGCACCATTTCTATTCCCTCAAGCTATATGATCACCGGAACGATCAATAATCATAACTGGATCATCGAAGCAAGTCAGCCGCTGTTTGCCGGAGGAGGAATTCTGGCCACGTATCAGGCCAGCAAGACGGGTGAAGATATCGCCTTGGTTGAAGAAACGGCAAAATCCCTGGATGTGGTTCTGGATGTCAAGGTTGCATATTACAATATTTTACGGGCGCAGAGGTTGAGGGAAACCGCGCGCCAGTCGGTGGAAATGCTCAATGCCCACCGCGATGTTGCGCATAATTTCTTCACGGTTGGGTTAATTCCTAAAAATGATCTGCTGCAATCCGAAGTGCAGCTGGCCAACGGGAAACAGACGCTGGTGAAAGCGCAAAATGCCGTGGAATTAGCCAAATCAAGGTTAAACACGCTGTTAAAACGGAATTTGCTCTCACCGTTGGAGGTCGTCGATATCCTGGGCTATAAACCTGTCAGTCAATCATATGAGGACTGTCTGGAAAATGCCGCGCAGCATCGACCGGAGCTTAAGATCTCGGAGCTAAAGGCCCGGCAGGCGGGCTATATGGTCCGACAGGCGCAAAGTGAGTTTTTTCCGGCGGTCAGCCTTGTGGGTAATTACGCGCGGTTTGGCGATACGATGTCCCTCTCCGGGACAGAGTATAAAAAAAGAGAAAGCTGGCAGGTGATGGCGGTGGCCAGCTGGAAGTTCTGGGAGTGGGGTAAAACAAAATTCCGGGTTGATGCCGGAAGGGCTTTGGAAAATCAGGCTATTGATCAGGCCAAAGAGTTAAACGACCAGATTGCGCTGGAGATCAAAAACGCTTATCTCGTCCTGCAGGAGTCAGAAAGCCAGATTACTGTTTCACAGAAAGTGATAGAACAGGCCCAGGAAAATTTCCGGATTTCCGAAGCCCGGTACAAGGAAAGAGTGGCGCGGTCGACGGATGTGCTGGATGCTCAGACGCTGCTTACCAAGGCAAAATCAGAATATGCCAATGCGCTGGCTGATTATAATATTTCTTACGCCCGCCTGCAACGAGCGATGGGCGTCATTGATCGGTAGCTGGTGTTTTTCGATTCAGGAGAAAAGGTGTTCGAATGAAAAAAGGATTGCTGATTCTGGGGGTATTTTTTGCTGTTGTTGTCCTGTCAGTGTCTCATGCAACAGCCCGGGAATACACCTTGAGCGACTTGTACCAACAGGCACTGAATAATTCTGAAAAAATTAAATATGCCGAG
>JAQVLL010000069.1 GCA_028704195.1 Smithellaceae bacterium | reverse complement strand
ACGATGTCTTTGTCTGAGCAGTGCCTTGATCTGCATTTCCGCCCTTTCCAGTTCTTCCGCACTTTTTGCCTTGACCATGATCTGACGTACACTTCCGGGAAGCCACCTACCAAACAGGTTTCTCTGTGCGGAGGATATTGGAACATAGATGACATCGTCCTGATCCTGTCCCATCATGGACTGGCCTTTACTTGCCAGAACTCCGATAACCGTATAGGGAACCTTTTTGATCCGGATGGTTTTATTCATCGGGTCATCATTTCCGAAAAGGTTGTCCACCACAGTCTGCCCCAACAGGCAAACCTTGGCGGCGCTGCGGATGTCCTGTTCATAGAAATTTCTACCCGAGAACAGGCTCCAGTCTTTGACTTCCAGCATGCCTTCATCCGTTCCGATTACCAGCGAAGCCCATTTTTGATTGCCGTAAACAATTTGTGCACTTCCACTGATGACCGGTGCGGTTGTCCATACAGATGAGCACTCATTTTTGATGGCTTCCGCATCAGAGCGGGTCAGATTCTGGAAGGAACCACTGCCCAGGCGAATACCGCTTGCAGTTGTCGAACCGGGCATGACCATGATCAGATTGCTGCCGACCGTGGCGATCTGTTCAGATATTTTATGGCTGGCGCCTTTCCCCACAGCCAGCATGGTAATAACAGCCGCCACACCGATGATAATGCCAAGCATGGTCAAAACGGAGCGCATTTTATTTACGCGCAGGGCCCGCAGTGAAATTTTAACGGTTGACGGGATATTAATCATGGCCTGTTTCCCTTATCGCTGACGATCTTTCCATCGAGAAAACGGATGATTCGTTTACTGAACGTCGAGATATCCGGTTCATGAGTCACCAGTACAATCGTGATGTGCTTTTCTTCATTGAGACGGACAAAAAGATCCATGATCTCAATGCTTGTTTTGGTGTCCAGGTTGCCAGTCGGTTCATCGGCGAGCAAAAGGGGGGCGTTGTTGACCAGAGCCCGGGCAATGGCCACCCGCTGCTGCTGACCACCCGAGAGCTGGTTGGGATAATGATGCATCCGCGCTTCCAAACCCAGAAGTTTGAGCGCCTCTTTAGCCCTGTCTGTGCGGTCTTTCGGGATGTCTTTACTGTAAAGAAGAGGGACTTCAACATTTTCCAGAGCCGTTGTCCGTGACAGAAGGTTGAATCCCTGGAAAACAAATCCGATTTTTTCATTTCGGATTTCGGCAAGTGCGTCATGGTCCATAACGCTGACATCAATGCCGTCCAACAGATAACGACCGGCCGTCGGATCATCCAGACAGCCGATGACATTCATGAAGGTGGATTTACCGGAACCGGATGGTCCCATGACAGCAACAAATTCTCCTGACGAAATCTGCAGGGAAACTTTATCCAGCGCGTAAACGACGCTGTCACCGACTTCGTATTTTTTTTCCAGTTGATCGGTTTCAATGAGGGCCATGATCTTAAAACCTTGGTCCACGAGGAGGTCCGCCCCTCGAACCCGTAGCTCCTGTTTTGTCGTTGGTTTTCACTTCCACAATGATGTGATGGCTTTCGTTGAGATTACCGGAAACAACTTCTGTAAATCGGTTATCGCTGATGCCGAGTGTCAAGGAGACGCGTTTTGGTTCCTTGTTCTCCAGAATCCAAACCCCGGTCCCCTTGGGCGATGCTTTTTTCCTGTCTTTATCTATAATCTTTACCCTGAGGGCGGCATTGGGAACCCGTAAGATATCTTTTTTATCGTCAATGACAATGGAGACGTTGGCTGTCATGCCCGGTTTCAGCTTCAACTCGGGATTGTCCACATTGACAATGACGGCATAGGTCACGACATTTTGCACGGTCGTAGGCGCGTTTCGGATTTCGGACACGTTTCCCTGAAAAGTTACTTCAGGATAGGCGTCTACCGTAAAGCTCACCGGCTGGTTCATTTTAATCCGGCCAATATCCGCTTCATCGATGTTGGCATCAATCTGCATTTTCGTCAAATCCTGTGCGATGGTGAAAAGGGTCGGCGTCTGAAAACTGGCGGCCACCGTTTGTCCGACATCCACGCTGCGTGAGATAACGGTTCCGTTGACCGGGGAGAGAATTTGCGTATGGCGCAGATTGGTTTGAGCCAGGCTCAAAGCAGCCTGAGTCTGTGCGACCTGGGCTTCGGACGCTTTCACCTGGGCAATGGCCGAGAGGTAATTGGTTTCCGAGGTGTCCAGATCGCTTTTGGAAATGAAGTTTTTCCCGTAAAGAATTTTGTTTCTTTTAAAATTTGTTAGGGTGTCGCGCACGGCCACTCTTGATTTTTCAAGATTGGCACGTGCCAGTGATAAATTAGCGGAAGCCTGCGAGACCTGCGCTTCAAACGATGCCGGGTCAATTTGTGCAAGCAGTTGTCCTTTTTTTACCGGAGAGTTGTAATCAACAAAAAGCTGTTGAATCGTACCGGATGCCTGCGTGCCGACCAGAACGGTGGTGACGGCATTGACGGTCCCTGTGGCGGAAACGGTCGCGCGGATATCGCCGCGGTCTACCTTCTGTGTGATGTATCGCTGGTTTTTGGAACCATTTTTGATGAGAAAAAAGACACCGAAAATAATCAGAATCACAACGATGAGGGCAATGATGATTTTTTTCATTTGATCACTCCAATGGCTTTTTCCAGACTGGCCTGAGCAATGCTGTAGTCTGTTAAAGCAGTGATATATGTCATTTGGGCATTGTAGTATTTGATCAGGGCGTCCGTAATTTCAATGGAACTGCCGACGCCCGTTGCGTATCTTCCTCGGGCAAGTTCAAGGGTCTCTTCTGCCTGGCGCACGACGGTTTTGCCGGCTTCAATGCGCTTGAGTGCTTCCTTCCGGTTGAGCCACGCGGACTGTACCTCAAGACAAACCAGCTGCTTGAGAGATTCTTCATTGGCCACGGCAACCTCCAGAGAGGCTGCGGCTTCATCAACGGCATACTTGGTGGAAAGTCCGGTGAAAAGAGGGAACGTCAAAGCAACGCCGACATTCCATGACCTATCAATGGACGTATCATCACCTGAATACCCGTAAGCGGCATTTCCGGAGAGGGTGGGCAAATATCCCATTTTGTTTAGCGTAACATTCTTTTCCAGGGCTTCTCGTTTCAGGGCGGTGGAAAGGACGTCCGGACGGTTTTGATATGCCTGCAAAAGCGCTGCTTCAAAGGATAATTCCGTCTTTTCAGCATCAAATTCATCTTTTACATCATATTCAGGAGCGGATACGACGCCCATGGCCTGGTTTAGTTTCACAAGAGCAACCCGCAGGGCGTTTTGAGCGGAAATAAACTGGATGTTGGCATTACTGAGGTTGACTTCCGCGCTGGTGACGTCGATTTTTGAAATCTTTCCTGTTTCAAAAAAGGCGCGGGCTACGTCATAGTGTTGCTGGAACTGCTTCATCGTTTCCTCTGCAACGGTCGCGCTCATTTTCGCTTTGAGAAAAGAATAATAAGACTCTTTTACACCGAGAATAACGGAAGCAATGATGTCTTTCAGATCCGCTTCAGATGATTCCTTTTGCAAACTTTGTATGCGGACCTTTGTATACGTTTTCCCGAAATCAAAGAGGGTCTGGTTAAGGTTCAGCGTATTGGAATAGTTGTTATACGGATCACTTCTGAGTGAGGTGTCAGGCGGTCCTGTACGGGAATATCCGGAATTAAAGGTAATCTGTGGAAAATATCCGGAGCGGGCCTGGCCGATTCTGCTTTCGGATTGCCTGACCGTACCGGACGCCGCCTGGATAGCGGGATGGTTTTTCAAAGCAATGTCGATACACTGCTGCAAAGTAAGAACCTCGCCTGTTTGAATGGTGTCGGCAGCCCACAGATTTTGCGTGAAAATCATTGATGTTAAAAAGATGTAGAATATGATTCTTTTCATAATGATCCGGAATCCGTGTGCGAATATGAATTTGATTTTTAACATAAGTTTTAAACTCAATAAAGATAAACATGGCCGGTTCATCGGAGACTGTCCTGCCGCTTGCTTTCTGTTACGGATTATTATCAATTCTTATGCCAGAATTATATATAACATATAACATAATGTTAACATTAAATATATCACGATTTGATTTAACTCGGTACTGCTGGGATGCATACATTATCGGATACTTTATATCCATTATTTCATTTGACCGGGTAAAATATAAGCACATAAAAATCCCCGCGGTCATTGCGACCGCGGGGATTAAGGAATAAAAATTTTTGTAAATAACCGATTAGAAGGTCAGAGACAACTTGTTGATGACCATTAAATTGTTCTGCACATCCTGACCGGTTGCCGTCGTTCCGCTGTACCAGTCACCGGTGAAGAGGTAACCCGCGCCCAGCATGTAGGACAGGTTGTTGGTGATCTTGTAGGATCCGACCAAGTCCACTTCCCAGCCGTAGTCTCTGCCTTCCCAGGTGAAAGTACCGGCAGGTCTGAGGGTTTTCTCAGCGCGTGCATAAGAAACAGACGCCATGATATCCAGTTTCTCAATCGGTCTGATCCCGCCGCGTACCTGGAAGAACCAGGCATTTGCCATTTGGCCGCTGTCGGTGGTGCCGTCCCAACCGTTGAGATTACCGATCCACTTTCCCCGATCATAATAGTTAAACATGATCAGGCAGGGATTCCAGTCGCGTCCGCCATTGAGAAGACCACCTTCTATTCTATTGCTGTCAGGGTCGTCGCCCGACACATAGGCAATGCTGCCGCCCACGTAAACCTTTTTGAAATCAGCCGTTGCGTCAACCCAGCCGCTGATGCTGCGGATGTCCCTATCCTCTCTGTCATCAGCCGGGAATTCATAATTGTCCCTGCCTGTCGCATAATTGAGTTCTCCCTGCAGGGCCACCGGGCCGATTTTGGCGATCACGTACGGTGTGAAGAGGAAATAATTCCTCGTAAAAGAAGGACCGAGGGCGGCGCGGTTGGCCGCCTGGCGATAGTAATTGACATTCAAGCCTGCCTTGCCGTCTTGCCATCTGTATTCGCCCAGGAGGTGATAGACATCATTATCCCTGTCGGCTTGAGTGGCACCGAGGTTATTGTACAGATAACTTCTTTCTCTCACTTTCGAAATTGCAGGGGAAACCAGAAACGGCCCATAGGTGTAAGTATATTTGATTCTTCCTTCAGGCTGACTGTTGTTGCCGAAAATCGTGCCTGTGCTACCATAATTCATAAGACCCACATCGAATACACCGATGGGTGATTTATAGTTGACGTAAGCCCAGTCAAATGCGATGTTTTCATTTTCCGCGATTGTTCCGTAAGAATCAGCAGCGCGAACAATGTCCGGTGCGGTTCTCGAAGCGCCCCAGGACCTCTCCATGGCGTCGAAGCGCGTGATAAGGGTCAGACCCGGTGCTACGCTAAACTCTGTTTTGAGTCTTAATCCCTGGTAATAAAAAGCGGTGCTAGGACCAATATCCCTGCCTAAGGTTGTCTTGTCCACATACATTCCCGCCGCGTAAAATTCGCCGCTGAACTTTAAATCAACGGCCATCGCTTGCGTGCTGAAGGCTGCAATCAACCCCAGCGACAGCAAAACTAACCAAAATCTCTTCATGTTTTCCTCCTGAATACAGACTTATTTACCTGAAAACAGGTATGTAATTTATTCTTTATTACCGGTTTGCAGTCTGATATTTTCATTAGACTGCAATTTTAAACACGGCTTTATAACCCAAATTGATGGTTTTGTAAACAGAAAAATAAAGATATTTTGTAAGAATAGGTAATAATATGTAATGAATTATTGATAAATTTACAAAAATGTTTTAATGGAGCAAATATTGATGATGGAGGCCGCATGTCAAAAGAGATGCTCAACACCAAAGAAGTTGCAAAGTATCTGGATATTCATGAAAAACAGGTCTATCTTCTCATTAAAGCTGGGAAAATTCCTTGCACCCGTGTAACCGGGAAATGGATTTTCCCTGTTTGTCTGATTGACGAGTGGATTCAAAACAGCGCGAAGGATTCTCTTAAGCAGGCCAGGGAAAAGATAGACTCTATCGAAGGCACTCTTTTGGCGGCCGGCAGTAACGATCCGGTTCTGGACATGCTGCTGACGGCCATCAAAAAGGATTACCCGACATTTACTATATTTTCGTCCAATACCGGAAGCGTCAACGGTCTGGAAGCTCTGAATACGGGGCTAATCGATATTGCATTTTCCCACCTTTATGATGCTGCTTCGGGAGATTATAATATCCCATATTTAAAACAATACTGCCCGAATCAAGCTCCGGTGGTCGTCAATCTTTTCTATCGTCAAATCGGGTTTCTGGTTGCAAAATCGAAATCGAAAATCTTTAAAGACTGGAACAGCCTGACAAATAAAGACATACGCTTCGTGAACCGTCAGAAGGGATCGGGCATTCGGGTTATGCTGGATCAGGAACTGAAAGAAAGAGGCATCCCCTGCAACGATATTTCAGGTTATGAAACAGAAGTGTATACACATTTAGAAGTCGGGCTGTCTTTGATTTCGTCAGAGGCTGACGTGGGAATTGCATCAGCCGCCGTGGCCAGAATCCTGGATCTGGATTTTCACCCGCTGGCCGATGAACGTTTTGACATGATTCTTGAAAAAAATACGTTTTTTCAGCCGGCACTTCAGGCTTTCATCGAAACGCTGCAGTCAGAAAAATTCAAAAACCGTGTTGAAAAAATAGGAAATTACAATTTTACACATTCAGGCAAAATTCTTTATTCCTAGAGAAATCACCTATAAAAAAACAATAAAAAGAAAGGAGTGGAAAGTATGAGATTATTTAATAACAACAAATGGACGATCACATTATTGATTGTGGGAGCGCTTATTGTAATGGGAGCGGCAAATGTTTTTGCGGCACCCAATCAAAAGAATATCATTCTGGCTACAACAACCAGCACACAGGATTCAGGGCTTCTTGATAAATTAGTTCCTATTCTTGAAAAGAAAACGGGGTATTTCGTTAAAACGATTGCCGTAGGTTCCGGACAGGCGATGAAGATGGGAGAAAAAGGCGAAGCCGATGTATTGCTGGTTCATTCACCGGCGGCTGAGAAAAAGTTTATTGAAGAAGGGTATGGGGTAAACCGCCGCCTGGTGATGCACAATGATTTCGTTATTGTCGGACCGGCAGACGATCCCGCAAAAATTAAAGGTGCGAAATCATCAGCAGAAGCTCTGAAACTGATTGCCAATGCCAATGCATTATTTGTTTCACGCGGTGACAATTCAGGAACGCATGCCAAGGAGAAAACGTTGTGGAAAAAGGCAGCCATTACGCCCGCGGGACAGAAATGGTATCAGGAAACCGGTGCGGGCATGGGACATACGTTAAATGTCTCTTCGGAGAAGAAAGGTTATACTCTGACGGACCGGGGCACCTACCTGGCAACCAAAAAGAATCTGGCGCTGGAAATTCTCAATGAAGGCGATGCCGCGCTGCTCAATATTTATCATGTTATTGAAGTCAACAGCGCTAAATGGCCAAAAGTCAACGCGCAGGGCGCCAAAGCTTTTTCCGATTTTATGGTTTCTAAAGAGACTCAGGATATTATCAAAACCTTCGGTGTTGATAAATATGGTTCCCCCCTGTTCTTCCCGGATGCGGGGAAAAAAGTTGAAGATTTAGGGAAATAGGTTCACGTAAGGAATCAGTCACCACCGTCCCTGATTCAGAAGGAACGTTTCCCCTAATCTTTGAAGAAGAACAAATGAGGGAAAATATCTTTCAATGGAATTAATTGTACAGGGGATCATAAAAGCTTTCGAGTTGATCGTCAGTTTTGATCCGGAAGTCATGGGTATTACGTGGCTGTCTCTGAAAATATCGGGGACAGCCACATTTATCAGCCTCTTTTTCGGCGTTTCAACAGGAACGACCGTTGCTTTGACCAACTTTCCCGGAAAAAGGGTGGTGATCAGTTTAATAAATACAGGAATGGGGTTGCCGCCGGTTGTTGTGGGGCTATTTGTGACGATTATGATCTGGCGCAGCGGGCCTCTGGGATTTCTGGAAATCCTCTATACCCCTTATGCCATGATCATTGCGCAGGCCATTATCGCCACACCGATTGTCATGGGAATATCCCTGGCCTCTATTCAAAATCTGCCTCCGAATCTGCGTCTGCAGATTCTCGCTCTGGGAGCAACCCGGCTTCAAATGGTATGGGTATTGGTCAAAGAGGCGAAACTACCGCTCCTGGCGGCCGTTATGGCAGGTTTCGGCGGCGTGATTTCTGAAGTCGGCGCATCCATCATGGTGGGCGGTAACATCAAGGGATATTCCCGCGTTCTCACGACAGCAACTGTGATGGAAACCGGAAAA
>JAQVLL010000068.1 GCA_028704195.1 Smithellaceae bacterium | reverse complement strand
CAGATGCAGAAAAACAAAATCCATGAATTTCAGGGCGTCAAGAGCCATTGTTGCCTTGCCTTCATAATTGGTGTCGATATATCCTGTGGCACCCTCAACGCGCAACGGCTTTAATCCGGCATTCACTCCCAGGCCGTTTAAGAGATCAACAGCCGATATCATGCCGCCCGCCAGATCATACGTTTGGGTCAAAGGTACAATCTGTGGCTTTTTCCCCTGACCCCACAGCCAGATGGAATTTGCCTGTTTTTTGCCGTTTTCCAGGCGTCTGATGTTGACCGGATGATCCTTGAGAACTTCTACCGCTCTCTTCATGATCTCTTGAACTTCCGCTGCAAAGTCTCCGGAAGGAAGATAGGGAAGGATCGCTTTCCCTGGAATATCATGGGGCGGGGTCGTCTGCGGAGATCCGGATGCGTTTCTCCAGATCATTAAATGACGGTAACCGACGCCCGGGAAAAACTGTATCTGTGATGAACCGATGTTCTTGTTGATGTGCTGGATGATTTCACCGGCTTCCACGGAAGTAATATGCCCGGCTGTAAAGTCATCCATAAAGGCTTCATCCGTATCCTGACTACCGATGGTTACAAGATTGCAGCGGTAGGCGATATCATCGGACTCCAGATGGATCCCCATACTGGCTGCCTCAAGAGGACCGCGGCCTGTGTAAGTTTCTGCGGGATCGTATCCCAGCACGCTGAGATTGGCTACATCCGACCCTGGAGTGTAGCCTGCGGGAATGGTATCCACAAGACCCAGGGTACCCAGGCCGGCGATTTGATCCAGAAAGGGAGTCATGGCGCATTCAAGCGGTGTTTTCCCCCCGAGCTTCTGGCTCGGGTAATCCGCCATTCCATCTCCTAATAATACGATATATTTCATTTTTATAATTCCGTAATCTTATTCAGTTCAACTCATCTTCAATGCGAATCAGCATAGTTTTATCCTTGACAATGTCAAGCTTGTCTATTTTCTTTAACGCTTGGCGGACATCCTTTTCTTTTGCCTTGTATGTCGTCATGACAATCGGTACGGGCCCGGCTTCCTGCCTGGCCTTCTGGATGACGGATGCCAGGCTGATGTTGTTTTCTCCGAGAATACCGGATATTTTTGACAAAACGCCCGGACGGTCGAGGACGGAAAAACGAAAATAATACTTCGTCTCGATATTGTCCATCGAAATCAGGTTAATGTCTTTCATGCCGGTTTCAGTAATGGATCTCAGGGGCACTCGTCCGGAAATACCTTTCATGACGTTGCGCGCGCTGTCAAGAATGTCACTGAAAACCGCGCTTGCTGTCGGCATCATGCCCGCCCCCTGCCCGAACAGAAATACCGGGCCGGATGCGTCGCCGACCAGATGAAACGCATTATAATTTCGGTTTACGTTCGCCAGCAGATGTCCCGATGAAATCATTGTCGGATGAATTCTTGCCTCCACGGCGCTGCCCTTGAGCCTGCCGATAGCCAGCAGCTTGATCCGGTACCCCAATTCTTTTGCAAACGCAATATCCTCGCTGCTAACGTTGGTAATGCCTTCGACGTAAATATCTCCGAGGCTGACTTTTCTGCCATAAGCCAGTGAAAGGATGATGGCCATCTTATGCGAGGTGTCAATCCCTTCGATGTCAAATGTCGGATCCGCTTCGGCAAAGCCCAGTTGCTGCGCTTCTTTCAAAACGGCATCAAAGGGTTTGCCCTCGTCAGTCATTTTTGTCAGAATGAAATTACAGGTTCCGTTCATGATGCCGATAATGGAATTGATATGGTTGGCAACCAGAGCTTCCTTGAGTGTTTTGATGATTGGAATCGTTCCGCCTACGCTGGCTTCGAAACCGACATCCACATTTTTTTTCTGCGCCGCCGGAAATATTTCATTGCCATAGGTTGCCAGCATTGCCTTGTTTGCGGTAACGACATGCTTGCCTTTCTTAATGGCCTCCATCACGAATGTTCTTGCCGGTTCATAACCGCCCATGAGCTCTATTACGATGGAGATTTCCGGGTCATTGATAATCTCACGCGCATTGGTCGTCATGACATTTTTTGAAATTTTAACGCCACGGGATGCAGTGATATTCACATCGGCAATCTTCTTTAAAACCAGTTTCGCGCCCAGTTTCTCTGAAATGAGCTTCTCGTTTTGTCCCAGGAGCTTTACGACACCTGTCCCGATATTTCCAAAACCAATCAGACCGATAGAAATCTTCTTCATGATGATTACCTCATATCCTGAGAAAACGGAAAATCAGACACCTTCAATACCGTTTTAAAAATTTAATTACCTATAACAAACCCCGGCGTTTTGTCAATTATATAAGAAATAAAAGCGAATATATTGATGGTTGGGAAATCAATGGATGATTTGCTGATAGACTTCATCGTGCAGCGGGGTGGGAATTCCTGATTCCCGGCCCGCCCGGCATAAAAATCCAGTCAGGGTGTCAACCTCCGTCTGCCTGCCTTTTTCGTTGTCCAACTGCATGGAGGTTTTAGCGTCAAAGGCAAAACGGCCAACCATTTCTATTGTCCGGTCGATCGCATTTTCAGACAGATGGACATTTCTGGCTCTGGCAACGGCTGTAACTTCTTCCATCATTCCCCTCAGTTTCGTTTTAAGTGCGGAATCTGCCAGAAGGGCTCCATATGTCTTGTTGGTGGCCGCCGTAAGCGATCCCAGCGGACACATCAGGAGGTATTTTTCCCATAATGCTTCAGATATACGATATGTCAACTTTGCGTTGATTTTCGCCTGCAGAAGGATATCCAGAATTGTGGTGTATTTCAGAGAGGATTGCTCGTCGTTAGTGCCAAAAATCAGTTTGCAGGCCCCGTCTTCCTGGCGGATGACTCCCGGATTTTCAATATGGCTGATAATATAGACACATCCGTCGATAATGTCCGCGTCCGGCAGTACCTGCCGCAGTCGCCCGGCGCTTTCCACGCCATTGAGGAGAGGAACTACAACGGTGTTTTTGTGAATGTTTGGTTTTACACAAAGTGCCGAGCTTTCCAGCGAATAACTTTTAACACAAAAGAAAACCAGATCGAACATACCGGCTACGGCCGGATTATCCGTGGCAACATTCGGCCACGCGACATAGTCGCCTTCACGGGTGAATAACTTCAATCCGTTATGCTGAATCGCCTGCAGGTGCTCTCCACGGGCTATAAAGATGATTTCATGACGACCGGAAGAGGCATGCTCTCTGGCCAGTTTCCCTCCGAAATATCCCCCTACTCCCCCGATTCCGACAATTCCGATTCTCATTTGAATGTTCCACAATCCGTATGACTTTATCGATGAACGGCCTGCATGATGAAGCATCCGGACATCATTGTTTTTCTGAAGACGTCTGTTTTTCCTCGGCGGGGAGCCTGAACAGCACATAACCCCGGTCTGCAAAAAGCCTTTCCGTTTTTATTCCCGCCTGATTCAGTTTTGCAAGATAGTACTCCGTCGTAATGCCGACTTCGATGTCCTTTTCCTGAAACAGTTTTTTTAATCCCTCAGGATAATGAATACTGCTATCGATGGTTTTACGACGGGAATGGAAATTCACACTCGGCCGGCTACCGGCTTCCAGAAGGACAATACGGCCGTCTTCCGGAGTTTTCAGAGCCGCCTGTTGGGCCACCCGTGTGAGGGGGCGGTTAACGAGGCTGTCATACACAGGTAAGCCGACCATGAAAAGAATACTGGTAACCACCAGGGCGGAGACGGCAAGTGCCGTAAAAAGGGATGAGGGCGATTTCTTTCTGCCTGCGATTACCAGAAAAACGGCTGTTACGATAAAAATCACGCCGCAAATATAAGGCGTGTATCCCAGATGGATGGATTGTGCCAGAACCGGCGCCTTCAGGGCTTTCTCCCCGAGCATTTGCGGCAGATGCGCCACGATCGTTGGAGCGATAAAACAAAATATACCAAGCCCAAGAACGAGCAGTACCGCAGAATATGTCGCTGTCAGCCAACCGTATTTCCCTGTTCTTTCGTTTCGGTCAAATAGGGTGGCCGTCAGCAGGGCAATGCCGGGCAGGGCCGGGCAGATATAGTTCGGCAGCTTGGTGGCGGCGATGGAGAAGAAAATGAACGTGACCAGTGAAAACAGGAGAAAGATCCGGAGGAATCGAACACGCTCGTTTGAAGAATCCCTGTATGGACTGTGATAAGCGGCAAGCGGTGTAAAGGCGCTCCAGGGCATGAAACCGGCCAGGAAAACGACCAGATAGAAGTACATCGGGCCTGAGTGGCCCTCCATCGGTTTCGAGAAACGCTGAAAATGATGTTTTATGAAAAGCTCTTTCATGAACGAAAAGCCTTCGGGATGATTGAATCCCAGAAGAAGATACCAGGAAAAGCCGATGCAAACCAGGATGATGATTCCCGGAATCAGCCATGCAGGTTGAAAAAGAACACGCAGCCGGCCAAGGGTCATCAGATAAATAAAGACGGTGACTGCGGGAAAGAGGATTCCAATCGCTCCCTTCGTCAACATGGCAAACCCCGCAAACGCGCAGGCGGCCCAGAAATAAAACGTGCCTGATTGATTCTGCGACGATCGCTCGATTGCCTTCCAGGCACAATACAGGCAAAGCGTAAAGAAAAGTGTCAACAGCATGTCCGTCATGGCGATGCGTGACAGATAAACAAAAAAAATGGAACTGCCCAGAATGAATGACGCCCTGAAAGATGTTTTTGCCCCCAGTGGTTTTTGGCCGATCAGAAAGATCAGGAGGACCAGGGCGATTCCTGCCAGTGCATTGACGAAGCGGGCCCCGAATGCGTTTATGCCGAATAATTTATAGCCGAGCATCTGCCCCCAGTAGAGCATGGGAGGTTTTTCAAAATTGTTTTCACCGTTTAAGGAAGGAACGAGATATTCGTTCTGCGTGAACATCTCGCGGGATATTTCGGCATAAAAACCTTCATCGTAATCAATGACGACAGGCTTATGCAGACCGGCCATGTATAAGATGCCAAACAGGGTCAAAAGCAGCAGAAACCTGGCAGTGTTCGGGTGATTTTTGATGAGAGATTCCATCTTCAGATGCTTCCGTTATGATTCAAGAAGATATTTTTCATAAATCTTTCGGGCGGGAGTGCGCAGGTAAAAACATAAAGTGAGAAATTCACCTCCCCCTTTGATAAAATGCTTTGGCTTGATATTTGAGCCCTGCACGTCAAACCACTCATCCAGCGGACATTCCACCCATCGGGAACTGATTTCGACAAGAGATTTTCCCGTGACCATGGGAAACCTGGCGAACATCTCCACATCAAAAGTCCAGTGGACCTTGAAGGGTTTTTGAAAAACCTTCTTCAGGGTGTCAGAGGCCCTGAATATCTTGGCGCCGCACTGTGTGTCATAAATATTGATATTCAGCAAAAGGGAAGCAAAGGTGGCAAATAACCTGCCCAGATAGTGCCTCGCCGCTTTCCTCTGGATATTGCGTCCGAGAAGTCTCACTCTTGCCCCCATAACGATCTCTGCGTTTCTGGAATCCATCAGATGGCAGAAGACCTCAATGGCATTGACAGGTGTTGCCAGATCGGCATCCCAGTATCCTATATTATCAAAATTGCCTTCGAGAGACTTGAGCATTCCCCGGCGGACGGCCTCAGCCTTCCCCGAATTTTTTTCCAGATTTAAAATCCCGATCTGAAGAGGATTTTTTTCTTTCAGAGATTGAAGGACATTGAACGTATCGTCTGTACTGCCGTCGTTGACAAAGAGAAAGGACAGTTTTGAATCCTTTTCCAGGGCATCGAGGAAGGCTTCCGCTTTAATTCGTTTTGATTCGTTATAGCATGGAACGACGATTTGAGTCTTTTTCATTGGATCCATCCCGTGACAACATTCATGATCACCCGTTTTTCAGACGCAGACCTTATCACGAGCATCACCCAAAGACAAAATAAATTTCTTTCATCCTGTCCTGGCCGGATCCAGTTTGCCATGCCATTTTGCAATTAAAGATTGTTTGAGAATGGCATGCTCCGGTTTTTCCAGCAGCGGATCGCGGGCGGCAAGGGCAAAGGCGTCTTCCTTCGCATCATTTAAAAAACGCGCGTCCCGGATGATGCTTGCAATTCGAAAATCAGGAAGACCGGATTGCCGTGTCCCCAGGAAATCTCCGGGGCCGCGAATGATCAGATCTTCTTCTGCGAGCACAAAGCCGTCGGTGGTTTTCTCCATGACTTTCAATCTTTTGCGGGCATCAGCCGATACCTTATAATCAGCGAGCAGGATGCAGGTTGAGGGAATGTCCCTTCTGCCCACCCTTCCCCGCAACTGATGCAGTTGAGACAGGCCAAAACGCTCCGCGTGTTCAATCACCATCAGCGAGGCGTGCGGCACGTCAATGCCGACTTCAATCACGGTCGTGGCCACCAGAAGGTCTATTTTTTTGTCTTGAAAATCTTTCATGACCGAATCTTTTTCCTGATCTTTCATTTTGCCGTGAATCAGCCCCACCCTGCATTCTGTAAAAATTTCCTTCTGCAGGTGATCCGCCATTTTTGTCGCGTCTTTCAAATCCAGGTTTTCCGACTGCTCCACCAGAGGATATACAATGAAAACCTGATGACCTTTGGAGATTTCCCTGCGGATGGTTTCATAAACGGACTGTCTTCTGCTTTCGCCCATTAAAATCGTGCGTACCGGTTTCTTCCCCGGCGGCATTTCATCAATTACAGAAACATCCAGATCTCCGTAAACGGTCATGGCCAGCGTTCTCGGAATAGGTGTGGCCGTCATGACCAGGACGTCCGCATGAATTCCCTTGTTGCGCAAGGATGCCCTCTGCATCACGCCAAAGCGGTGCTGCTCGTCAATAACCGCGAGCCCCAGTTTTTTAAAATCCACACTTTCCTGAATCAGGGCGTGCGTCCCAATCATGATATCGGCCCGGCCTGACGCAATCTGAGACAGAATGTCATTGCGCGCGGCATTGGCCATGCTGCCGGTAAGTAAAACAACGCGAAGCCCGATCGGTTCGGCCCACGCAGACAGTGTGGCATAATGCTGCCTGGCAAGGATTTCTGTCGGTGCCATCAGCGCGGCCTGGAAGGAATTCTCACATACGGTGATCATGGCCGCCATCGCCACAAGGGTTTTCCCGCTTCCCACATCTCCCTGCAGGAGACGGTTCATGGATGTCGCGGATTGAAGATCCTTTTGAATTTCCGAAATCACCCGCTGCTGGGCTACGGTTAACGAAAAAGGCAGCGAGGCATAAAACCTGTCCAACAGCGTCCCCTCCAGACGAAACGGAATCCCTTTCTCCAGGACACGGCCTGATTTTTTTACGGCCATTCCCAGCTGAAAAAAGAAAAACTCATCATAGATCAGCCGCCGGTGTGCCTCCGAGCGCGCATCGATGAATGGCTGAAGCTGTTCGTCATGACCCGGAAAGTGGACGCTGAGCATGGCTTCATGAATATTGAGTAGATTTCGTTTGTTGCAGATTTCAGCGGGTATGGGTGACGCGATATAGCGTGAATATTGATCCAGCGCTCCGTACATGACTTTTCTGATATATTTCTGATGCAGTCCCTCTGTCTCCGAATAGACGGGAACAATGCGTTTGAAGTTCAGTAGATTTTCATCATCATCCTCTTCCAGAATTTCATATTCGGGATGAATCATGGTTTTCCCGGCATAATTGTGGGTAACCGGACCGGTGAAAATGACACGGACACCTTTTTTAAAGATGCCCGTAAGGTATGACATCCGGCCTTTAAACCACTTTATTGTCAGGTTGGCCGTATTATCGCTGACGGTGACTTCCAAGATTCTTTTTTTGCCGTAATACCGGAATTCACTCAGAACAATCACCGCAATGATTGTCTGGACTTTCCCCGATTCCAGTTTATTGATTCTGCGGATTTCACGACGATCTTCATAAGTGCGGGGCAGAAAATAAAGCAAGTCCTCAACGGTACTGATTTTCTTCGCCTGAAACCGGGCAGCCATCTTCGGACCGACGCCTTTCAGAAATTGGACAGGCACAGAAAGTTTTTCAGCAGATGTTTTCAAATCCGAGATTCTTTCGTTGATCTGCTCTTCCCGCAGCGGAGATACAGGTTTGCCTGCGTCAAAAACATCTATGGCGTCCATTAATCTTTCCAGAATTTTTGCGGCCTCGATAATTTTTATTTTCCTACCCGCGGTATCCTGCGCGTCGTAATCGGAAAAAATCGTCAGCATATTTCCAAGTGGCGGTTCGAATCTTTTTTGCATGGCAGGTGGAATGGCATCGATCTGCTGAGCAATGATTCCGCTCATGGCTTTTCCCAAATCTTTAATGTGTGAAAGATTTTTAAAATCATCTCTGGC
>JAQVLL010000067.1 GCA_028704195.1 Smithellaceae bacterium | reverse complement strand
GTTCTTTTTTTGTTTTTTCATCCACCCTGGGCTGGATCGCCAGGGCTGCAGTCCCGGGCCTTTCAGAATATGGAAAAACATGCAGGTAGGTAGCGGGTAACTCTTCCAGCAGGTGCAACGTGTTTAGAAATTCCTTTTCGCCTTCGCCGGGAAAGCCGACCATCACGTCGATTCCGATGGCAATGTCTTTCATGGCCTGGACCACTCTTTCAACCCGGTTGCGATAGGACGCCGCGTCGTAATTGCGTTTCATCATTTTTAGAATAGAGTCATCACCGCTTTGCAGGGGGATATGCAGATGTGGACAAAGGTTTGGATACCGGTTGAAAAGACAAATCAGATCCTCTGATATTTCGTTGGGCTCGATGGAACTGAGGCGAAACCTTGTTTCGGGATTTTGCGATAACAGGCATTCGAGCATCCGGACAAGATCCGTTTTAGGCCGCAAATCATGCCCGTAGTGTCCCAAATGGATGCCGGTGAGGACAACCTCCCTGTAATTTTGACTGATGAAATTGTTCGCACCCTGCAAAACGTCCTGGAAGGGCAGGCTACGGCTGGCGCCGCGGGCAAAAGGGACAATGCAGTAACTGCAAAACGCGTTGCAGCCGTCCTGGATTTTGAAGAAAGCCCGGGTTCGACCCGTCCATGGTGAAAAGGGAGTGGAAATGAACCGCTTCTGCAGGAATATATCCGACGCGATGATTTGCGGAAAATCCTCACCCGGATGGTTCAGCAGCTCGACAATCCGATGCTTGTTATCGTTTCCTACCACCAGGGCAACACCATCGATGGCGGTAAGTGTTTGAGGCTGTGTTTGTGCATAGCAGCCGGTTACGACAATGCGGGCGAGGGGATTGGCTCGTTTTGCCCGTCGGATGAGCTGCCGCGCCTGAAAGTCGGCAAAAGAGGTTACCGTGCAGGTATTGATGATATAAGCATCGGCAACCGAGCTAAACGGAACCAGGACATGGCCGGCTGATTGCAGCTCGCAAGCTATAGCCGCCGAATCACACTGATTTACCTTGCATCCCAGTGTGGTCAGGCCGACTGTCATTTTAGTTTTTTTCATCATGTTCATCCGGCGGATATATCATCTCAAATCCGATTACAAGTTTTATTATTTTCAGGCTGTCCGTTCCTTGTCAAGACAAACAAAAAATGGATTTTCTCTAAAAAATGCGATAGAAACAGACAAAATTAGAAAAATACCGAAGGAGGCTTTATCCCATGGAATCTGTTGGGGCTTATTTCCAGGCAAACCCGGCGGCCTTCACTTTGCTTGCCATTTCTCTTGTTGTATTGATTCTGTATTTTATCTTAAGCAAATTGGTCAAACTGGCTGTCATTGTTCTTTTAGTCATTCTCCTGGGGGGAGGTGCTTACCTTTTCAAAGATCCGGCATCCATGCCCGACAAGATAAAGAAATCCGTTAAAACATTTAAATCCGGCTCAGAAGTGATCGGGGATAAGCTAAGCCGTTTCTGGCAGGACACCAAGGAAATAGGGGGTCAGGTGACAAAATTTCCAGGTGAAATCAATAAAATGCTTAATTCTTCCAAGGATGAAGCAGGAAAATAATCCTTTTACGTGATAAAAAGATCATTGGTTGAAAAGTTCGGGTCAGTGGTCAGGTTGACACCCATGCGCCTGAGGCCTGCTTCGTCTCCGGGTGTCGGAATATGGGTCATGTGAACTTCACAGTTATGCAATTCCTTTAATTTTTCCATGGCCAGTGCCGCGGCCGGATTTGTGGTGGCGCTGATGCTGAGGGCGATGAGCGCCTCTTCCAGATCGAGGCTGACATTCTTTTCGTTGAGTATTTCCGTTTTCAGCCGCCCGATCGAATCGGTGATGTTGGGGGGGAGAAGTTTTATCTTGTCGGGAATGCCCGCCAGATGTTTGATTGCATGGATGACCACGCTGGACGCCGCGTGCATCAATGGAGAGTTCCCGCCGGTGATGATCGAACCGTCGGCGAGTTCAATGGCTGCGCCGCAGAAGATTCCTTCATTTCCCTTTTCACGTTCCATCGCTTCCTGCGCTGCCTGGCGTGCCGGCAGCACCACGCGCCGGTTTTCCGGTTTCAGATTAAAATCGTTTAGAAACAATTCTACGCGCTGAGCCGTTTCTTTATCCGAAAACCCCATGGCGTATTCGCAGCGGTATCGGAAAAACCGGCGGATGATTTCCTGCTTGGAGGCTTCCTTTGCGACATCGTCGTTGATAATGGCAAACCCGGCGCGGTTGACGCCCATGTCTGTCGGAGACTTGTAAAACGAAGGCTCACCGGTGATTTTTTCCAGGATTCTTCTTAAAACAGGGAATACTTCCACGTCTCGGTTGTAATTGACGCAGGCTTCACCGTAGGCTTCCAGATGGAACGGGTCGATCTGGTTGAAGTCACGGATATCGGCGGTTGCCGCTTCATAGGCAATGTTGACCGGATGCTTGAGCGGCAGATTCCAGATCGGAAAAGTTTCAAACTTGGCGTAGCCGGATTTGATTCCGCTTTTGTAATCATGATAAAGCTGGGAAAGGCAGGTGGCCATTTTTCCGCTGCCCGGTCCCGGTCCCGTGACGATTACCAGCGGTTTTTCCGTCGGGATGCGTTCATTGGCGCCGTAGCCTTCATCACTGACGATCAGATCCACGTTGGTCGGGTAGCCCTTCGTAAATCGGTGCGTAAAGACCCGGATGCCCCGGCGTTCGAGCTTGTTTTTGAATAAGACCGCGGAAGGCTGATTTTCAAAACGCGTAATGACGACTCCCCTCACGCTGATATTCCAGCTACGCAGATCATCAATGAGTTTCATTGCGTCCGCGTCGTATGTGATGCCGAAATCCGCGCGGATTTTCTTTCTTTCAATATCGCCTGCGTAAATGCACAGCAGGATATCCGCCCGGTCCTTGAGTTCTTTGATGAGCCGCATTTTGACATTGGGATCGTAGCCGGGAAGCACCCGTGCCGCGTGGTAATCATAGAGGAGTTTGCCGCCGAATTCCAGGTAGAGCTTATTATTGAACCTTTCAACGCGTTTTAAGATCGATTCGGTTTGTTGAGATATATATTTTTCATTGTCAAAACCTCGTTTTGCTGTTCCCATGAGTGTCTCTTGTGCCTTTCCGGTGTACAGGTTTTTGATTACATTAAATTAATTTCCATTGCGCGAACGGGGCATGCGGAAACACAAAGTTCGCAGCCGTTGCATTTCTCAGGATCAAACAGGACTTTTTGAGTCGTTCTCTCAAAAGACAGGGCGCCGGTCGGGCAAAAACCGGTACAGGCGCCGCAGTGAACACATTTGTCGATGTTCTGGCTCACACTTTTCGAAAGAGGCTCAACTTTCAGCCCCATTTCTTTCAGAAAGTGAATGCCGCGATCGAAATCTTCTTTTTGGCCGCTGAGCTCCATGACGATGACACCCTCGCGCCGGGGATAAATTCTGGCTTTAAGAATATTAAAGACAAGATTGTGCTTCTGAGACAGCAGGTAAATGACCGGCTGTTGAACAACGTCTGGAGTGTAGCGAATAACTATTTTTTTCGAATACATAGGCTGGTATACATTCATGTCCGAATTTTGCGGCATGTTAAGAGATGAGAAGAATAATGTCAAGGCAAAGTTGATCAAACAACGTAAAGCCGAATGCCTCTGTTCTATTCTTTTTTATGACCTTCTTTGTTTTTTTGTTTACCTGGTTCTGGGGTAAACAGATCGAAAAGAGGCTTAAAGGATGACAGACCGGCCATTGCCTTTGGGTTCATTTTTGAATAATTTTCGCCGTAATCGAGCCATTTTTTGAATTGATCGTCGGCCATGTTCCGGAACAACAGATAATTTTTGATGGTTTGTTCAAGATATTTTTCAAAAAAATCAGATAGAAGATTTTCCCCGTATTGGATGATCAGATAAAGCAGAGGAGGGGGGAGAAGGAATTTCTTTTTCCGTGCCTCTTCGAGAACAATCTGCGTGAGAATAGCCGGTGTGACATCTTCGCCGGTTTTTGCATCGGTTACCTGAATCTGCCTGCCCCGGCGGATGGTATCGGTCACGTAATCAAGCGTAACGTAAGCACTTTTTACCGTGTCATATAGCCTGCGGTTCGTGTATTTTTTCAGATGCAGAGTATTTTTATCCATCTTGATCTCCCTTTCCTACAATTATTACGCAATTGCGGTAGATAATGCAACATGAAATAATGACTGGCAGGGCTTTTTACGGTCTGTGTTGATTTAAGTATATGTATATATGACATAAAATAATATTCATTGCAGCATGCGGAATTGACAGAGTTATGTTGCAATGCAACATTTTTTCTCTTGACAAAGAAAAAATGTTGGTTATAATGAGTCATAAGACAAATAAAGAAAAGGAACATAAATTATGTATAACAATGAAATGACAAAAAAAATGATTAAAGCTCACAAGGCTTCCTTCGAAAACGGCTTCAATGCCGTGGTTATGTTGCAGGAGCACACTGTCAAAGCGGTGGATAACGTGATGAAACAATTACCCTGGATTCCTGCTGAATCAAGATCGATCATCAATGACTGTCACGGTATATATAAGAAATATACCGGCGATTTTAAAGAAGCTGCCAGGGAGAATTATTCAAGACTGGAAAAAATGTTAACATCAGGAATGGATGTATTCCAATCAACGAAGCAATAACAAAACCGGGGGAATTTATCATTCCTTCAAAAAAAATGATTAAGCAGATTCTGAGTTTCAATAGAAGTTAATGGTCAACAATAAGAAAACAAACAAAAACCAGCCCAAAAACAAAATTTAGGAGGAAACGATGGAACCCAAACAGATTGCAAAACAGATGGTGGATTTTAACAAGAAGGCTTTTGACAATTCATTCGACGCGATGGCCGTTATTCAGGATCAGACCGAGAAAATGATCACGGCCATGATGCAGCAGCAGACGGCCTTTTTCCCGGAAGAGGGAAAGAAGCTGATCAATGACTGGATCAAGACCTACAAGAAGGGGCGTGATGAATTCAAAGCGGCCGCCGACGAAAACTTCAAGAAAGTAGAAGCATTTTTTGCGCAGAAATAAAAACGGCCATGTTGACAAAAAAGCCGCCGCGATCAAACACGGCGGCTTTTTTGCATTTTAAGGATTCTGAAGGTCCAAAGATCATTTTTTATGAGATTTAGGAGGGCTGACCAGTCCAAACCCGTCAAGCACCATAACACCGTCCTGGTTGCTGCAGGTGGTTTTTAAGCGGACGCGATTTTTCTCAGTATTCAATTCAATAATTTCTACCCGTGCTGTAATGGTGTCGCCGATGTGCACCGGTGCGAGAAAACTTAATTCCTGTTTCAGATAAATGGTCCCGGGACCGGGCAGCTGATTGGCGATAATGGCCGAAATGAATCCCGCCGTGAGCATTCCGTGCGCTATTCGGGTTTTGAAGAAAGTATTTTTTGCGTACTCCTCATTGACATGCGCCGGGTTGAAATCACCGGTGATGCCCGCGTACAGATAGATATCCGTTTCTGACACTGTTTTGGCAAATTCCGCCGCATTTCCGACTTGAAGCTGGTCAATGCTTTTCCCCGCGATCATAAATTATCCTCCTGATTATTATGCCGGCAACGAAATACATAAACATTTTTTACATCTGTGTCCTCCGCTGGCGGAGGTGTCACGAAGTGACGGAGGTGGATAACAGATTCCCAATCTGTAAATTGATGAAAAATTGCAGCACCATCCTCCCCCAACCCCCTCCAGAGGGGGACAAAAAAGGTTGCCCAGAGGGGACACGTGAAGAGGTGTAATATTCCATGCGCCTTGCTATCAGAACCAGGACTTGTGGCTCCATATATTCTCCTTCAAATCCTTGATGTCATCCTGCATAACCATGTAGGTGCATGCATTATTGATTGCAAGGCCCCCCTGGTAGGCCAGCGCTGTCACCAGCAGAACTTCATCTTCCGTGAATTCTCTTTTCCGGGCGCTGTACACCATCAGAACACCGATGACATCCTCTTTGGATTTGATTGGAACATACAGCATGGAGACAATGCCTTCCTCCTTCTTTTCTTTCTTGTACTGGATGCCAGTGTCCTTAAATACATCTTGAATGGCGATGGTTCTTCCTTTCAGGGTTTCAGCGATATTTTTATCCGCCAGAACCGGTCCTTTATTCAGATATTTTTCACTTAAACCGAAACAGGCCACCCTTTTCAACGTGCGCCTGTTTTCATCCAACAGCAGGACAGAAGACGCCTTAAGACGCAGGGATTTTACCAGATCTTGCGTCATGGCCTGTAAAATCGCCTTTACATCCAGACTTTCCGAAATGCTTGCGGCTAATTTCAGAAAGGTACGCGACTGATTGCGGAGCCTCTGGATCAGGAGGACTTTTTCAATCTCGGAGCCTCCCTGCTCGGCCAGAATGGACAGAAAATCGATTTCATCTTTCGTAAATTTACGGATATTTTTGGTGTAAAGACTAAAAAGACCGAGCAATCTGCCTTTATCCATAACCGGCACGGATAAAATCGAGCCAATGCCCTCTTTTTTCTTTGCCTCCCGGTTTGCCAGCCGCTTGTCGGTTTTTGCATCCCTGAAATACATGTAACCGTCTTTCAGCAACTGTGGACTGAGCTTGACGGCGTGAGCGGGTCCCGCGTGGATGTATTTTTCGGAAAGTCCGACCTGAATGATGGCGGTGTTGCTGATCGAGTCTTCCGAATTTTCATCAATCATAAAGACGACGGCTGCCTTTGCTTTCAGGGTTTTCACTGCCGTGGAGACAATCAGATGCCCTATTTTCATATAGTCATCCGTTGCAGCCATTTCTTTGCTCAGTTTGCTTAAAGTCCGAAAATAATCTTCTCCAGTTGACATGTTCCCATCTCCCTTTTTTTATATGGCTTCAGAAATTCTTTGGATGAGCAATGACTTTCCTCTTTTTGCTGCTGTTCGACGAACGGGCTGCGGCGCAGGTAACAGTTTTTTCACTGCCGTCGCGGACTTTGCCGTTTGCTTTTTCTTAACCACCTGTGCTTTTTTTTGTTTCTTCTGCGCGTCCTGCTCTTTTTTGACCGGCACGGACTGCTGCTTCGGTTTCAGGGCCGGTTCAGCTGTTTCTGCTCCGTCGCGTTCCTTCAGCCACTGCGCGATTCGGGGCGCGAATTGCCGCTGGAATTTGGAGCTGACGTATATGCCGATATGTCCGGTTTCCAGGCAGACGTCCTGAGTATCCTTGCTTCCCACAGCCTTGGTCAGCTGGTTGCACGCTTGGGGCGGCACAAGATGATCGTATTCGCCATAGAAATTAATCAGCGGCATGGTCAGTTTGCTCAAATCCACCCTTTTCCCGTTCAGGTGCATTTTGCTCTGAATCAGCAGGTTGTTTTTATAGCAGTCTTCAATAAACTGGCGGAATGTTTCTCCGGGGACGTCGGGACTGTCGAAAATCCAGCGCTCCATGCGCACGAAGTTTTCCACAAAATCCCTATTGTCCATGTTTTCCATGAAGCCGACATATTTATCAATCATCAGCCGCGCAGGATTGAGCAGGAGAAAACCAAGATTCATCAGATCGCCGGGAATATTGCCGAACGTGCGGATCATCCGATCGGCGTCAATATCCTTCATCCATATATGCAAAAGGCCCTTGTCCGTGTCAAAACTCGACGGCGTAACCGTGGTGATTAAATTTTTGATTTTTTCCGGATGCAGCGCGGAGTAGATGACGGAAAACGTGCCCCCCATGCAAATGCCCATCAGGTTAACTTTAGGGACATTGTGCTTCTTGCGGATGAAATCGACGACGTTGTTCATATAGCCGTTGACATGATCGTCAATGGTCAGGAAGCGATCCTTGGGCTTGGGATACCCCCAGTCCACCATGTACAGGTCGATGCCTTCCTGTAGAAACGTTTTCACGACGCTCCGATCCGGCTGTAAATCCAGCATGGTTTCACGGTTGATCAGCGCGTAGACCACCAAAAGCGGTGTTTTTAGCTTATTTTCTGCGTTTTCATTGCGAAAGTAGTGCTTTACCCGGATCCGGTCTTCTTCATAGACAATTTCATGGGGTGTTGAGCCGAGCTCGTAGTTGAGTTCGCCAAGCAGGACATCGGATGCTTTGGAAACACGCTTTTGTGCCTTCTCCGCGTCCTCGGCCATTCGCGCCATAATCAGGTCAATGGGGATTTTTGTTGAATTCATGAAAAAAACGTTCCTTCCGGGAATCGTTGGCCATTGTCCGCCAAAGGCGGTTAAAAGCCGCTATTTTGCGACGCTCAGGGTGTTTGGAGAAATATTGAGCTGCTTTTCCAGCGCCTTCACTCTCTTTTTGAGCACATGGAATTCGTTGT
>JAQVLL010000066.1 GCA_028704195.1 Smithellaceae bacterium | reverse complement strand
CTGCCACAGGCCGGCTACTGCAGGGAAGGGCGGACGGGGACGGGGCATGCCGCGCTTTCCTTCAATAGAGGTCATGAGGGCGGTTTCCTCGCCGCAGACGAACGCGCCCGCGCCCTGGTAGATTTCGAGATCGAAATTGAAGTCCGTACCCAGGATGTTCTGGCCCAGAAGGCCGGCTTCCTTGGCCTGATTGATGGCGATATTCAAACGATGGATGGCCAGGGGATATTCAGCGCGGCAGTAAATGTAGCCATGGCTTGAGCCGATGGCTTTGGCCGCGATGACCATGCCTTCCAGAACGGCATGCGGATCCGCTTCCAGAACGCTGCGGTCCATGAATGCGCCGGGGTCTCCTTCATCGGCGTTGCATAAAACGTATTTCACGTCGCCTTTGGACGCGGCGGCAAACTTCCATTTCAGACCGGTGGGGAAACCCGCACCGCCACGGCCCCGCAGACCGGAATCCAGCACTTCCTGGACAATTTGTTCCGGCGTCATTTCCGTCAGTGCCTTGGCCATGCCGGCATAACCGTCGCGGGCGATATATTCTTCTATTTTCTCCGGATCGATCAATCCGCGGTTTCTTAAAACCCGCAGTTCCTGGTGAGCGAAAAAGGGAATGTCCTGCATGGTGGGAATGGCTTTGTCTGTGCCCGGCTCACGATAAAGCAGCCGTTCAACGACGCGGCCCTTGATCAGATGTTCTTCGACCAGCTCGGGGATGTCGGCCGGTTTTAAACTGATGTAAATAACCCCTTCCGGATACACCACCATGATGGGGCCCAGCGCGCAAAAACCGTTGCAGCCGGTTTCTACGACTTTGATGTCATCGGAAAGCTTCCTTTTTACGATTTCCTCCAGAAGAGCGTTTTTTACGCCGATGCTGCCGGAAGCCTGACAGCCGGTGCCTCCGCAAATGAGTATGTGTGAACGAAATACTTTCATGAATCCAAGATCCTCCTTACAAAGCGATCATTGAACCGAATGGTTGCAAACATGTGACCGCTCATTTTTTTTATTTAGTAATTTCAGAACCTTTTGCCAAAACAAACGGGGTCTGTATTTCTCCCTCGAGAACGTGCCTTTTGAAGATCTGTCTGATTTTGTTGGGATTGACATACTCGTATTTGATAGGCGGTTCATTGATAACCTCTACGGTTACCAGAGGCTCGCGGCTGCAAAGGCCCATGCACCCGGAGGTGGTCACGATTACATCGTGAACTTTGGCGGCGTCAATTTCAGCGAGCAGAGTGTCCATGACTTCCTTGGCCCCGGAAGCAATGCCGCAGGTTCCCATATGAACGGTGACTTTAACGCGGCGGTCTCCATCACGCAGCGACATCTCATTGTGTACTTTTTCCTTGATCTTTTTTAAATCATCAATCGTCAGTTTCGCCATCGGCGTATCCTCCGTTTTCTAAATATTAAATTAGTTGTATTGACTCAGTATTTCCTTCACTTTCCCGGGTTTGACACGGCCGTGAACGTCTTCACCCACAACGATGACAGGCCCCAGACCGCATGCGCCGAGGCAGCGGACGGATTCCAGCGTGAACATACGGTCTGCCGTTGTTTCACCTTCTTTAATGCCGAACTGTTTTTCCAGCGTTTCAGCAATCGCCTTTCCTCCGCGCACATAGCAGGCTGTACCGAGACAGACCCTGACAGTATATTTACCCCGGGGCGTCATGGTGAAGAAAGAATAAAAAGTGACAACGCCATAAACGCGGCTCAGTGGCAGATTCAACCCAGCGGCAATTCTTTTCTGCACAGCCATCGGCAGATACTCGAGACAGATCTGTGCTTCTTCCAGGACGGGGATCAGCCCACCCGGTTTGCCCTTGAACTTTTCAATGATGCTGTCCAGCTTGGCTACCTGTTCCGGTGTGAACTCTTTCAATAATTCTGTTTCTTCGGCTTTCATTGATTCCTCCTCGATCTTACGGGGCGCTTCATGCTTCCGGTTCGATTTCGCGTAAGCCTTCTTCCATTGTGCCCCGAATATATTTGATTATCTGGGGATGATTTATAGGAACATCCTCGATTTCCTTACGGATTTCTCGCGTATCCATTTCAAACCGCCGGTCATTATGCCTGTGTTTGTAAAAAAAATCAATATCTGAATTAGAAATAATGAGAATTACTATTACATTAATTATAGCGCCCAGCGGTTGACGGTCCAGATGACGCAGGCCAAACGTGGCTTTTACCGTAGTTCCGCAATTTTCTTGTGATTTAAGCCGAAATGTTCCGCCCGATCGTTCGGCAGCGTCTTTGAGGAGCGGCAGACCCAGTCCGACGCGCCTGACGGTTTTGGTGGTATAGAAGGGGTCAACAACTTTTTGAACGGCGTCCGGGCTCATGCCGTGGCCGTCATCTTGTATTTCAACGGTGAGCAAGTCGTTTTCAGAATCTTCATCAATGCAAATTTCAATCCGTTTCGCGCCGGCGCGGATGGAATTTTCGGTAATGTCCAGAATATGATCGGAAAGGGTCAACATTTCTGCTCCAGAATGCGGCGGCCGTCTTGCCCCGAAAAAGCCATGATCAGCTCGGTAAGACTGGGTTGCTCCATAAGAATTTTTGTGGTTGATGTGCCGATGTCCCGTATGAAATGGGCATCCGATGACGTGACAAAGGGATACCGGTTCAGTTCATGGTATTGCAGGCGGCCCTGCCGGATACCGGTTAATTTCGATATTTCGAGTGCGTCAAAGTGAGCGTTATCATCAATGAAGCCCAACTGGCTAAGCACGCTGAAACTTTCCCGGTCAATATGTGCCGGGATGGCGAGGCCGCCGAGCTGATGAATGATCCCAACGGTGTCATCGATGGCTAAATCCGTTGCCCCGATGAGAAGCTGATTGTTCAACTCCTCTACTTCGCCGAGTTCGTTGACGATGGCCTGAACGCCGAAACGCGTTTCATCATTTTCTCCGAATAAATGCTGATCAATTACCGACTGAAGTTTCAGGAGATCCGTCAGGGAACCGAAGAGCGCCAGCAGGTGAACTTCTTCACTGGTCGTGATTTCCATGGCCGGAATGATTTGAATATTTTTCCCGGCGGCCGCCGCCATGACGTACCGGACATTGGCGGAAGCATTGTGGTCACTGATGGCAATCATGTCGAGGTTTTTTTCAAGCGCTTTTTCCACCAGGGCCCGGGGGTGAATGTCCAGATCTGCGCAGGGCGACAGGCAGGTGTGGATATGAAGATCACAATTGAAAACTTTTAACATCGGTTTTCACCGTTGGAACCTGTATGCGGGCGGTCTGTTCAGGGAGGATGACTCCGGCAATCAGCCTGCTGACGTCAGCAGGTTGTAAATCTGACCCGAGATCTCAAATGCGGGCAAACCCGATACCATCACCGGAATTTTTTCCGCCTCGGCTTTTTCCAGTGTGTCGGGAGCCGGCTGGCAGGAATTAATCAGGATGATTCCCGCCAGTTCCTTGAGGCTGGCAACCGCGACAATATTCTGATGCACCTGACGGGTGATCCAGATGTATCCTTCCCGGGCATTGCCCATGACGTCGCTGAGGAGGTCTCCCGTGTAGCCGCCGGTCACTTCCCTGTCGAGATAATCTTTGCCGCACCTGACGTCTAATTCCAGCGCTTGAACTATTTTTTCGATTTTCATGATTGAACCCTTTGTAAAAGATTATGGTGTTTGAATGATCATTTTTAGATGGGTGCCTTTGCCGATTTCCGATGAGATGTGGAATTCGTCGGAATAATTTTTAATATTGCAAAGACCCATGCCTGCGCCAAAACCCATTTCCCGGATTCTTTGATCGGCCGTGGACCAGCCTTCCTGCATCGCCAATTCAATGTTGGGAATACCAGGCCCTTCGTCGATGACTTCGATATTCACCGAACCGGGAACCACCGTCAGATTGACAACGGCTTTTTTTGCATAGGATACAACATTAATCTCCGCCTCGTAGGAAACGATGGCGGCTTTTCGGACCAGGTCGCCGGGAATTCCCAGCTTTTGCAGGATGGATTTTATACTGGTTGATACAATACCGGCGCAGTTGAAATTGCCGCCTTCGATCGTAAAACTGCCATTGTAAAGGTTCTGATTAGTTTCGCCCACTGGTATTTTCAACTTTTGGCAGGCATCCGACAATTCCTTTCGCATATAGACGGCCCGCGGTTTCGAATAATATATATTTGGTGGTCAGGATGGGAATTTTAAGCTCTCTGGCCAATGCGATTGTTTCTGAAGACGGCTGCTTGGCCCTCACCAGAATAATGGCGGCGATGTCCAGTACATTTGCGGTTCGGATCACCTGGGTGTTGGTCAATCCGGTAAGCAGCAGGCTGCCGGATTTGGCAAACGCCAGCACATCACTCATCAGGTCAGCCCCGAAGGCTGTTTTCACTTCCATATCCAGATTTTCTTCACCTACGATGACTTCCGCATCCAGGATATCTTTTACATCGCTCAGTTTCAAAGGCCACTCCTTCATCCATCGGCAGTATGGTTATCATGCGTCTGATAAACAACATTGACAGGATATTCTTTGTGCAGTCTTACTGACTTATATGAAACTCTATCATGGACATTGATTTGATGTCAATAAGATAATGATGGCAGGCGGTATGCCCGGCGGGGGTGCGTGAAATACCCAAGCTGCTGATGCTGCAGGTTACCCGGTCAGTCCGTTTGAATCTCCGTTTCAGCCTTGTAAAGATGATTTGCGGCGTCGTTTTTCCGAAGGGAAAGCGTTTCGGGCCGCTTCACGCTCTTCGTAACCCTTTGTAATGTAGAAAGTGGCCAGATCGAAAAAAATCGTCATGCGCCTCTGCAGTTCAAACGTCATGTAGAGATCGAGGTTTTTCTGCAGGGCGCCCTGGGCAAGGGCCACATCCCAGATATGTTTGCGGATCAGGCTCAGAGCGCTCAGCACGCCGCTGATTTTAGCGCCCGCTTTATTTCTTTCCGATCCCAGTTTTATGTAAAAATTCTTTATGCGATCGATATTATAAGCATTTCCCAGCCACAGGGTAATCTGCGATATGATTTTATCGCAGATCGTATAAAGAGCGGTAATTTCATGCCCGTGATATTCGGCTGTGGAGGGACTGGTCGTCATTTCCTCTATCCACTGGCTGATCATTTTCTCCTTGTTTTTTAAAATGACATTGAGCAGACGCCTGGTCAGGGCATTGGAGGCTCTGTGTCGGGGAAGATTCCTGATGTCGTCCGGGTTCTCGATGGCATCAAGGATGGCCCAGTAATCCTTTTTGCTCTTAATATAGGTTTCCAGCGCACGCCTGTTGGACCGAAAAGCCAGGGGGGGGATCTCACTGATTGGGAAAAACTTTGCCTGGGCGCTGTCGTCGCCCGCAGCAACTTTGCCGCCGGTTTTATCCACGACAAAGGTCAAAAAAAGCAGGTCCCCGTAAAAACGGCTTTTGTATGAATCGACGTCCAGTAGTCTGCTGATCCTGCCTTTGATGCCCGTTTCTTCCATTAGTTCACGTAAAGCGGCATCTTCAATGCTCTCGCCTGCTTCGGCAAATCCGGTCGGGAGGCACCAGTGACCCTTAAAGGGCGCCCGGTCCCGCTTGACCAGGAGAATCTGCCTCGATTCGTCCACAATGGCGGATACGACCGGCAGTGGATTGTCATAAAAAAAACAGTGACAACTCGAACAGCAGTCCCTCAGAACATCATCTTCCCGGCTTTTGGTTATTTGTCCGCCGCAGTAAATGCAGAATTTGCGTTTTTTCTTCATGGGGTTCCCTTGGGAGTCTTAGGCTTTGCACAAATGAAAATAGCGTCATCCTTGCACATGGTGATGACCTTGTTTTCGGTGACGGTGTCCTGCAGTTTATTCAGGAGTTTGTTGACGATGGTTTTTTTATGGGCCCCCGTGCCGGAAAGGAAAAAAGGACTTTTAAACTGATAATAGTCGACAAAAAAATACATTTCCCAGGGTTGAAAAACGAGGGAATTTTTGAAATCCAGCTTTTGAATGCCGCCAAAATACGGACGGAGCAATGCTTCGCCGTTTTCCGCGGAAAACTGCTTGAGGATGACCTCGACAGGCAGAAACTGATGGCGGGTAAGCATCTGGTATTCTTCCAGAGTCTTTCGGGTGAGATCAATCAGTTCATGCATGTTGCATTGGTCGTGCGTTATGGTGATGAATGTGCCGTCTTTTTTCAGCACACGGGCTATTTCCGGGATCATCTCCACAAAAAAATATAGGGCGAAGCTGCAGATGATTAGATCGAAAGAGGCGTCCGGACATTTTTTTATCGCGCCGACGCCGCTCGATGTAAAGGTTCCCGAATAACCGGCCCGTTTGCAGGCTTCAAGAAAAAAAGGTTCATATTCAGCAATAATATCCATACCGGTAATGGTTGCTTCGGGGTGGAGCCGTCCTTTCAGCGCTTCCGTAAATGCGCCGAACGCGCAGCCCATCTCCAGAACATTGTGGCAGGAGGACAGGTCAACCCGGTCGAGGGCCATCAGGCGGATATCCTCTTTATTGGATGAAAATTGACGGATAAGCGCTTCAATCTGACGATGTTTCTGCACATTCCGGAAGACCTGACGGATCTTTTTTTTGTCCAGGAAATCAGCCATGGTTTTACCTTTTGTAAAAAAGTATCATTGATATTTGGTGGAAGTCAAGGCAGAACTGACGTAAATCCGGCATGTCGCCGTGTAACGTAAAGGGACGGCTCTGCCATAATAAAGGGAAGACCAACAGGTGTTGTTCATCCGAAAAAGACAACCTGGTTCCTTCCTCTTTCTTTGGCGGCGTAAAGGGCCTTGTCCGCTCCCAGGATGAAACTGTCTGAGACGGAGTTGTGATCGGGGATGCGGCAGTTGACCCCGGCACTGATGGTTGTGCCGACTTTTTCACCCTGATGATCGATGGTCATGGCCGCGATGCTGTGGATGGCCGCTTCAGCCAGATGGATGGCCTGTTCAACATTCGAGTCAACCAGAAGCACGGCGAATTCTTCACCACCATAGCGTGCCACAATATCAGAATCCCTTTTGAAAACGGAAACCAGGGTTTCCGCAATCTTTTTCAAATATTCATCTCCCACCTGATGACCGTAGGTGTCATTGATGGTTTTGAAATAATCGATGTCCAGAATGATCAGGGAAAGAAGGCTCTGATTACGGCCTGACCGCTTCCATTCGCGGTCCAGCACCTCATTGAAATGTCGCCGGTTGGACAGACCGGTCAGGGCATCCGTGTTGCTCAATCGGGTCATTTCCTCGGATTTGACCTCCAGCAGATATTCATTTTCCAGAGCATTCCAGTATTCCTTGTTCCCGCGAATGGCGATCAGTACCAGGTATATGGAAAACAAAAATATCATGATGGTGAGCGATGGATTCAATCGGTTCACGAGGAGGGTTCCTATTGCCGGCATCAGCATGGCAATGTTAAAAAGAATGGCAAGTCTTCGGTCAGGAATGAATGCGACCACGCCGCCCGCGCACAGACCGCATATGCACACGTTCATGATCAACTGGGTAACATGCTCATTGTTCAGGATTTCAACATAGGCCAGCATGTATCCCCAGACAAAGGCGGTGATGACGACGCTGACGTAAAAGATCGCCCGGTTGACGGTTTCGTAAGGTTCTCCCATCTTCCGGGCGATTACCAGGTGGACCAACCGGAAAGAGCATATGCCCAGGTTGGAGAAAAAAAAGACAAGGGAAGCAAACGTCTGCCTGGTGTAAAAACCATCGGCGCAGATCACGATAATGGATAAAAGGATATAAAAAATGATGCCGATAGTGGACCGTTTTTTCAGATCCTGGACGACCCTGTTGTTCACTTTGTGCCGGATAAATGTCATAAATGTCCTTTTGCGCGCGTTGCATCAGTTCATGCCTTGATGGGCCTGTACAACAATATTCCGGGATCTGAATATTAAACAATGATGATGATCAATGTCTTGGCAATTGCACATGCCTGAAAACGCGGGTTCTGTCATCACGATTTATACGGCAGGGCCGCTGTCGGGAGAGTCGGTCCGCCTTTGACGCGGATCATGGTTTGGTCAAAATCAGCACTCCTGTTCAATAGCCATCATCTTGGCGATTCTCCGCTCATGACGACCCCCCTCGAAGGATGTGCCGATAAATTTCTCGATCATCTCATGGACCGGGGCGGCGTATTTGATCCGGCCGCCGAAAGCGATGAAGTTGGCGTTATTGTGGGCTCTGGCCATTTCTGCGCTGTATAGGTCGGAAAGGAGCGCGCAGCGGATGCCTTTTACTTTGTTTGCGGCAATCGTGACCCCGATGCCCGTGCCGCACAGCAGGACACCGAAAGCATAGCCGCCTTTTTTAAACTCATTGCAAGCGGTAAGGGCGATATCCGGGTAATCCACTGCGGCAGGCCCCTCGGTTCCGATGTCTGTGACCTCAAAATTCTTTTTCCTTAAAAAGTCAGCGATGGAGTT
>JAQVLL010000065.1 GCA_028704195.1 Smithellaceae bacterium | reverse complement strand
TTTCTGAGTTTTAAAAATTATAAAATTAGCATTCCCCGCAAGACAATCGTTTCAGTGAATTCTATTAATAATTTTCTTTGGAATGTTTTAAGCATTGATGAACAAGATAAAGAGGATATTCTTAGTTGCTGTAAAACATTAATTGGAGAGGATCATTTCATTCACAAGTTCAACTTAAATCGGGGCAGAGGGCTTATTCATAATGTAATTAAATATTTACCTAGAAAAACTACATATAAAGATACTTTCAATTACAGACAGTGCATATTACGAAGCGATAAAATCGAATGTGAAGCAATCCCAATCTACAAATCTGTACGACGTCATTTTTTAAAATCATTAAAAAATAATCATAAAAGGTGCATTGTGCCGACAAAATATGATATATTTTTAGGTGAATATGAGGAAATAATATGTACATCTTCATTTGCATTCTGCTTATGGCAAAATTATTGGACAAAGCGAATTTATCTAAAATCACGACTATGTATATTTCGTTGGAAGAACCCTGTTACGAATGTAAGTTATGTAAATAATTATGACTTAGAAACATGGTTAACATGCAGAATATTAGCTTATAACTTTTTTTGGACTTATATTGAGAGCATGCAACTTGCAGAGAAGTGGATGAATATTCGAAACAATTCAAGCATGGATGTTTTTTACAATGGAATAACAGGAATTATGGTTCCTTATTGGTCAATTCAAGAAAATCATTTAAAACAAATAACACTTCATAAATGGGATAAATCAATAAATTTGGAAGAATTAAGAAGAATTGAATTGCCCTCAAAAAATAAGCATCGATCGATTAAGAGAACACATTATCTTCAAAATAGGGAACATATTTAGTTCACTCAACATTTTTGTGAAAAAGCCATCGTCGATGATTTTTATATTAGGTCTCATAAGATATGTTATGTTAACTTGTAACGATTGATTCAATATTTTCTTATTCTCCGGGCTTGATAATGGAAAAAGTACCTATCGCTTTCGCAATCATAATATCATCTGATTTTATGTCGGCTTCGATTACGGCAATTTGTTTCCCTCTTTGAATGACTTTGGCTTCGCAATCAAGCACTTTCTTATTTGCAGGCTTTAAATAATTGATTTTGATTTCGATCGTAGCGGTCTCTTCACCTTTTTTGAGAGTAGAATAAACGGCTACACCCATGCTGATATCCACCATCGAATAAATAACGCCACCGTGAACGATTTTTCGCTTATTTAAGAACTCTTCTCTGATTTGTAACTTACTTTGACAAAATCCATTTTTCAGCTTTTCAATGGAAAGCCCCAATAATTTTACAAAAGCACTTTGTTTTCGTATTTCTTCCGTATAATCAAACATTTTGTCTTGCACCTCTAGACTTTAACCTTTTTCCATTTTTTAAACAAACTCGACATCTCCAATTGCCCCCATGTCGTTTCCTACGATGATAATAATTCCAAGAACACCGGGAATTTCAATCCCATAATCCAGACTTGGCTTGATATCTTTTGCATTTTTTACGCGGTTTCCGATCGCCGATGCGGCAGCATCTGCCAGGGTCGCGGATCTGGAAATCACGCAAACCGCATCAGCTTTACCAAAACTCAAAGATGGCCCCACCGTAGCGGATGATGTGCAAATTCCCAACGGAGTATCTTCTGGTTTTACAATAACATTAAACTTATAACTTAAAGTAGATTCTCCAGCATAGATCCCCACGGTTACTTGATGTATTACTTTAAGAAAAATATCGCCGCCATTTTCTATGATTAGACTTTCAGTTGAATCAATAAGGTCATGACCGACAAATTCAGCAACCGCACCCGCTACAGACGCCATGGGTCCGACCCCGCAAATTTTTGCTTTTCTGATCATGTCACGAACAATCGGCGGAGCTAAATCGTCTTCCGGAAGCGGAACGAGTGAAGCCCGAAACTGTGGATTTATCTTTATATACCTTTCGAGGGAGTTTCGATGAATAATCAATGATTTTTTTGCTTGTTCAGAGAGGTTTGTATCAGAACTTATAAACAGATCGCTTTCTGATATTTTAATGTTATATGATAATAGATTATTCTTATTAATTAATGATCTATATGTTCTTTCCTCATATTTCATATTATATAAATTATGATGTGGATAACTCTAGGTTGTGGATAAGTATTTCCTGTTGATAACTGTTATTGCGATTTGTTCTTACATCTCGAAAATGACTTTAAGGCGGGACATTAAAACCTCTATCTTGATGAACCCCGTGAATAATTTTATTTCATTAACAATAAATTGTACTGCCCTCCCCCAGTATCCTGTCCGCCTCTTTTCTCAAAGAATCGCAAATATCAATCCGCCCAGAATCACCCAGGCTGACAATTATTTCACTTTTTTTGTTAAGAATATGGATATAACTATCGTATTTACCTTTATATTTTCGTATTGCCTCATTCAGCGATATGATGCCTTCAGGAGTAACTTTTTCAGCATCAACCATAAATCGAGCCTGTTTATAAGGATTTTCAAGGGCTTTGCTCAGCAAAACAACATCCTGAGCTATGACTTTAGAAGATTCATCTCCTATATCCATAATCCCCTGAATGACAACCGGTTCATCGGCATGAAGCAGGTCATAAAACTTCTTGTACACATCCGACCAGAAAATAAGGTTCACAGAACCCTGCAGGTCTTCCAGAACCACATTGCACATTACATCCTTTTTTCTGGTCTGTCTTTCCGAAAAGGAACTTATGACACCGGCAATAGTAATGGTGTCCTTATCACTTTTGGAACTCAATGTGGCTGAATTTACATTGGTAACGAACTTTAATTTGTCTTTATAACCGTGTAAGGGATGCCCTGTAATGTAAAAGCCCAGAGTTTCTTTTTCAATGGATAGCAGTTCCTTACGGTCCCATTCCGGAAGAGCGGGAATATGAAAAGATGATTCGCCATTGGATTTAGATGGCCCTGATTCATTCATCTGATCGAAGATGTTTGCCTGATTACTTAATAATTCCTTTTGCTTGCGCTGTGCTTCCTCCATGGCCTGATCCAGGCATTCCATCAGTTGACGGCGGTTGTTCCCGAGTGAATCAAAGGAACCGCATTTAATCAGGCTTTCTATCACCCTTCTGTTAACTTTGCGCAGATCAACACGGCTTAAAAAATCCAAAAAAGACGTGAATTTTGCTTCCTGTCGTATGGCAATGACGGATTCCATCGCCGCCTCGCCCACATTTTTAACGGCGGCCAGACCGAAACGGATATTCTCGCCGGAAATGCTGAAATCCTTTTGTGATTCGTTAATATCAGGCGGCAGAATGTTGATGCCCATCTCCTTACAATTGGACATGTGTTTGATAATCTTGTCGCGGTTGTCTTTTTCGCTGGTCAGAAGCGCAGCCATGAAGGCAACCGGATAATGTGCCTTGAGGTAGGCTGTCTGGTAAGTGATCATGGCATAAGCGGCACTGTGCGACTTGTTAAAGCCATATTCGGCAAAGGTCTCCATTTGATCCCAGATGGTTTTTGCCTTGTTTTCATTAATTTTTTGCTTTTTTGCGCCTTCGAGAAATTTCGGTTTCTCTTTTTCCATGGCCGCAACCTGCTTTTTGCCCATCACTTTGCGCAGTGTATCGGCTTGGGACATCGTATAACCACCGATGACATTGGCAATTTGCATAACCTGTTCCTGATATAGGATGATTCCGTATGTTTCTTTCAGAATGGGCTCAAGTTGCGGAAGTTCATAGGTAATTTGTTGCTTTCCGTGTTTGCGGGCAATAAAATCGGGAATCATTTTCATAGGTCCTGGCCGATAAGCAGCAATTAAAGCAATCACATCTTCTATGTGATCGGGTTTGAAATTGACCAGAAGATCCTTCATGCCGGAACTTTCCAATTGGAAAACACCGTCCGTTTCACCTTTCATCAACAGCTGATATGTTTGAGGGTCATCCAGCGGCAAGTCATTGATATCAAGATCAATATGATTTGATTCCTTTATAAAATTAAGGGCATTTTTAATGACCGTCAGGGTCTTGAGCCCCAGAAAGTCAAACTTGGTCAGTCCGACCGCTTCAATGTCTTTCATGGAATATTGAGAAACGATATCGTCCTTGGGGGCAAAAAGCGGGACCCGTTCGACAAGCGGCACATCTGAAATGACAACACCGGCAGCGTGAACGGAAGAATGACGGTTAAGTCCTTCCAGAACCAATGACAGTGACAAGAGCTTCTCAATTTGCGGATTCTTCCTTCGTTCCTCTGCAAATCGGGGCTCCATTTTAAAAGCATCGTTTAGTGTTATATTCAAAACATTAGGCACCAGTTTGGCAATGCGGTCCGCATCACTGTAAGGAATCTTGAGGGCGCGCCCTACATCCCTGATCACGCCTTTGGCCATCATTTTTCCAAAGGTGCAAATTTGCGTGACTTTGTCTTTGCCGTATTTCTCTGTTACATACTTGATAATCTCACCACGTCGCTCCTGGCAGAAATCAATGTCAATATCCGGCATGTTGATTCGGTCCGGATTAAGAAATCGTTCAAAAAACAGCCCGTAGCGCAGCGGGTCAATATCAGTAATGCGGATGGCATAGGCCACAAGAGATCCCGCTGCGGAACCGCGCCCGGGACCGACGGGAACATCATTGTGCTTGGCGTGCTTGATAAAATCGGAAACAATCAGAAAATAACCTGCAAAACCCATTTTTTTGATGATTTCCAGTTCGCTGTGCAGACGCTTGAAGTATTTTTCCCGAACAGTTGCCTCGTCATCACCTTTCTGATACTTCATAATCACCGGCATGAGCTTTTCCAGACCTTCCTTCGCCTTGCGGTCCAGATAATCTTCAAGTGTTTCCTCGGGATTCTTGACTTCAAATTTAGGCAGATAAAACTTACCGAATTCAAATGTCAGATTACAGCGTTCAGCAATTCTGACCGTGTTGGCGATCGCCTCGGGTGTTTCTGCAAAAAGCGTCTGCATCTCTTCAGGGGATTTAACATAGAACTGATCGGTGGACATGGACATCCGGTCGGTGTCTTCAATGGTTTTTCCCGTCTGGATGCACAACAGAACGTTGTGCGCCTCGGCATGTTCGATATTCAGATAATGACAGTCATTGGTAGCAACCAGCGGAATAGACAGTTCTTTGCTAAGTTCAATCAAACCCCTGTTGGCTATTTTTTGTTCGGGAATCCCATTTTCCATGATTTCCAGATAGAAATTGTCTTCGCCGAAGATGCTCCTGTATTCCGTCGCGGATTTCCTGGCCTCATCCATGTTGCCCCGAACAATGTGAGAGGCTATTTCTCCGTGCAGACAGGCGCTTGACGCGATAAGCCCTTCGGAACACTCTTTGAGCAATCCTTTGTCCACACGGGGACGGTAGTAAAATCCTTCGATATGGGCGGCCGAGGTCAGCTTCATCAGGTTTTTGTAACCCTGCATGTTTTTAACCAGGACAACTAAATGCCGTGTGGCTTCCCCTATGGTGGATGTGGTCTTGTCAAAACGGCTCCGGGGTGAAACATAAAGTTCACAGCCGATGATCGGCTTGATGCCGTTGGCATAGGCCTGTTTATAAAAATCAATCGCTCCGAACATATTGCCGTGGTCTGTGATGGCCATGGCCGGCATCATGAATTCTTTGGCCTTTTTAAAGAGGTCATCGAGACGGATCATGCCGTCGAGAAGACTGTACTGTGTATGAACGTGAAGATGAACAAAATTTGCGTGCTTCATTTCTGACTAATCAATCCAGTAATTCGGTGCTTCTTTGGTGATGATGACATCATGGACATGACTTTCCCTTAAACCGGCAGAAGTAATCCGAACAAAGCGCGATTTTTCAATCAGTTCGGGAATCGTTTTGCAGCCCACGTAGCCCATACCGGCTTGTAATCCTCCCATCAGCTGAACAATGCTGGAAGAAAGCGAGCCGCGAAATGGTACCCTGCCCTCAATCCCTTCAGGAACCGTCTTTGACGGGGCATCTATGTCATCCTGGTAATAACGGTCCCGGCTGCCCATTTTCATCGCTTCGAGCGAACCCATGCCGCGGTAGACTTTGTAACTGCGCCCCTGGAATAAAATCGTTTCACCGGGGCTTTCTTCGGTTCCGGCAAACAAGCCGCCGATCATGACGGCATTTGCGCCGCAGCCGATGGCTTTTACAATATCCCCGGAATACTTGATTCCGCCGTCCGCAATGATGGGGATGCCGCGTTTGGAAGCAATTTTGTATGCATCGCGTATGGCCGACATCTGTGCCACGCCTACACCGGCAACAATGCGTGTGGTACAGATGGAACCGGGACCTACACCGATTTTTACCGCATCCACCCCTGCATCGATGAGCGCCTTGGCGCCTTCCGACGTTGCCACATTCCCGGCTATAAGCTGGCACTTCGGGAAATTGGCCTTGGTTGATTTAATGGCATCAATGACACCCGTCGAATGCCCGTGCGACGTATCAATTGCAATAACGTCTGCACCGGCCGCCAGCAACGCTTCAATGCGCGGTTCGCGGTCGATGATCCCCACTGCCGCCCCGACGCGCAACCTGCCCATGGAATCTTTGCAGGCGTTGGGATAACGTTTTATTTTCTCAATATCCTTGATGGTAATAAGACCTTTGAGGCGGTATTCATCATCCACAACCAGCAGCTTTTCAATGCGGTGCCTGTGCAGCAGTTTTTTGGATTCTTCGAGCGTAATATTGGATTTTACAGTAACCAGATTATCCTTTGTCATGACGTTGAAGACCGGCTGATCAAGATTTTCTTCAAAACGCAGATCCCGGTTGGTCAGAATGCCGACCAGCTTTTCGTTTTTGACAACTGGCACACCTGAAATGGAGTATTGATGCATCAAAGCCAGGGCGTCGCTGACTTTGCGTTCGGGTTCAATCGTGATGGGATCGACAACCATGCCGCTTTCCGATTTCTTCACCCTGTCCACCTCGATAGCCTGGCGTTCTATGCTCATGTTCCGGTGGATGATGCCGATGCCGCCCTCCTGGGCCATGCAGATTGCAGTGCGCGATTCTGTTACCGTATCCATTGCCGCGGACACAATCGGAATATTCAGGGGGATACTTTTTGTCAGAAGCGTGGACGGATCAACATCGCGAGGCAGAATACTGGAAGCCGCCGGCACTAAAAGCAGATCATCAAAAGTCAACGATTCTTTAACGACATCATCTAGCATGACACCCTCCGTTAAAATTGAATTGAACTATTGGTTGCGGATCATAAATTTCTGATTATTCACACATACATAAAAATTATCTGTGGCATCATCATGACTGATGTACTGTGCCAGTTGATAATAACTCTTGCGGCTGAATCGGGCGGGAAATTTCCCGTCTTTAATCCGGCAATACATGACATTGTCTTTGCCTACGGTCAATGTGGTCAAGTCCAGTGTTTCTCTGCAGTCGTCGCTTAAAAGGATTTCAATCTGTTCATTGCCACCGGTAGAATTTTCTGTCTTGTAAACAGCGGAAATGACAAAAGCGGTATCTTCAACGTCCAGATAACAGATTTCCTGGTTAAGCTGAACAAAGTACCGGCCACAATCATCCAAATTTAAATTTTCAAAGAAAACGGACAGGATGTCTTTGCGGAACATGTGCGCTCCGCGATAGTACCAGATTCCTTCTTTGTCTATTTTAATGTCGCTTTCAAGCATGTACTAAAACGTTTTTCTGCTGTCCAGCAATAGGGTTACCGGACCGTTGTTGATCAATTCGATCTGCATCATTTCCTGAAACTTGCCGGTGGCCAGTTTCTTAACCTTCGGAGCAGCCTGAGAAACAAAATATTCGTAAAGCTCGTTTGCCCTGACCGGTTCTTCCGCGCGGACAAAGGACGGTCTGCGTCCCTTAACACAGTCGCCAAGAAGTGTAAACTGGGACACCACCATCATTTCTCCTGAAATATCAAGTAGTGATAGATTCATTTTACCCTGTTTGTCTTCAAAAATGCGCAAATTGACCGTTTTCTCCAGAATATACTCCGCGTCTTTTTCCGAATCGTCCTTTTCAACTCCCAGCAAAACCAGCAGACCCTGATTAATGTCTGAAAATAATTGAGAATTTATTCTGACGCAGGCGCGGTCAACTCTTTGGATCACTGCTCGCATGAAGCATCCCATTTAAAAGATCGCGCATGTTAGCAACAATTGCTTTAGTCTTCAAGTTCTTTCTCAAATATTGCGATTCGACTCTTTTTTTGTCTGGTATTTTTTTCAGGTTATTAATATTGAACTGTGGAGATAAAGTCATATCTTATTTCCCCAGATCACCGACCGTGCGCTTTCGTCAACTTGACATTTCGCTTCAGCGGCTGGGTCGCGCAGCGCAGTGATCCCCCCTGCCCGTTGTGCGTTCCGAAAAACACGCGGTGGACTCTGATGCCCCGCTTTTCGAGCTCGGCCTGGACGTACCGATTAGCATTGTGCCGGTTATACGACAAAATGTAGTTACGGGAATTGACGGGCACG
>JAQVLL010000064.1 GCA_028704195.1 Smithellaceae bacterium | reverse complement strand
CCTCCGCTGGTGGAGGTGTCACGAAGTTACGGAGGTGGTTGTCTGATCGCTGGCAGATAAACTACCCTCACCACCTCCTACCCCTTCCAAAGGGGGGCAAGAAAATAAAACCCTTCCAGGATGAAAACAACCGTTCTGTCCTCTATCGTCTGGATGAACCATCGTGAAAAAGATTTACAAGGTTATCTCTGGCAAATGATAACCTTTCTCCCGGAATAATTTTATACAGGCGTCGGCAACAGCATCGTCATAAAGAACCCCCCTGTTTTTTTCGATCTCCTCCAGGGCTGCCTCAACCCCCAGGGCCGGACGGTAGGGACGATGGGACGACATGGCTTCCACGACATCGGCAACGGCAAGAATACGGGCTTCCATGATAATCTCTTCCCCCTTCAGGTTTCTCGGGTAACCCGAACCATCCATCCGCTCGTGGTGCTGATAAACCATCTGTGCCAGCGGCCAGGAAGACTCTACATCCTTCAGCATCTCGTAACCTTTTACAGCGTGTTCCTTGACGAGGGCGAACTCGACCCTGGTCAGTTTTGAGGATTTTGTCAGGATCTCGGCCGGCACGGACAGTTTTCCGATGTCGTGAATCGCGCCCGCCATCCCGATGCCATCAATTTTTTCTCCGGGTATTTCCATCTCCATGGCTATAGCACGGGCAAGATCCGCGGCCCGTGTCTGGTGGCCCGCCGTATAGGGATCCCTGGCTTCGACGGCACCCGCCAGAAGATGGATCGTCGTATTCATTGCCTTGCCGAGCCTTTCCAGCGTCTGATGAAGTTCTTCCTGTGCTTTTTTCCGCTCGGTCATGTCGATAAGAGACGCAATGCTTTTCTTCGTGCCCGGCACAAGCTTAATGTTTAAAAGAGTATCATTAATATCGCCTGTTTTTGTTATATAGCGAAATTCGTAACTCGGCAGCGCGTTCCCTTCAGTCTCTCGTCTCAACCGGTGCTGTTCGATCATTCGCATGAGATCATCCGGATGAATAATTTCAGTCCATTTCATACGGCCAATAATTTCGTCTGATGAATATCCGGTATTTCTCAATAATTCATCGTTTGCCATACTTATAGTCATATCCTCTTCAATGAGAATCATTGAAGTGCCGGTATTGTCGAATATCGTGCGGTAGAGTTCCTCGTTCTCCCGCAACGCCTCCTGCTCCCGTTTGCGTTCGGTGATGTCGGTATTGAATCCATGCCAGATGATGCTGCCGTCAGATAATTTCTCCGGTGTTGCCTGACCGAACAACCATTTGACTGGTTGGCCGGGAATCTGCACCCTGTATTCACATTGCCAGACAGTCATCTTTTCAGCGGATAATTCAATTGACTCTATGAGTTTGTCTCTATCTTCAGGCCATATAACGTTGAGAATTGGAGAGAAATCCTCGCGTACATCGTCCGGTGAACAGCCAAAAATACGCATAATAGCCATTGAACTGAACGGAAAACAATAGGTCCCGTCCGGCCGCCTCATAAACTGGTAAATCATTCCCGGAACATTTGAAGACAGCTTATTAAACCGAAGGTCACGTTCACCAAGTTCTTTTTCAACCAGCCTCCTTTCGGTAATATCATTGTAAAGAACCTGAAAGCGTTTGACACCATCCCATATAATTTCTTTACGAAAAACATCAAGATGGCGGAGCTTGCCATCTTTCGTGATGATGCTGATAACATAATTCAAGGGTCCGCTCTCGCCCCGTGCTCTCTGTTCTCTTCTTATCTTGTTTTCAGCGAGGCTCTCTTTGGTGTAGCATTTCGTCACAGGAGTATTTTTCAGCTCCTCAACACTTTCAAATCCATAAAGGTCCAGCAGCGCCTGATTGGCATAGAGCGTTGTCCCGTCATCAGACACAATCCTCACCCCGAGGATCGATTGATCCATGGAATTTCGGAAATTCTCTTCGCTCTTTCTGAGGGCTTTTTCCGCCTCTTTTATTTTGGTGATATCAAAAATGACGCCAAATATTCCTCGAATTGTTCCATCCGGACCTTTGTCCGGTATATAGTTGTTGAGCCCGTAAATCGTTTTACCTTCGCGAGTTTGGAACCGGGTATCTGCACTCACCATTTCACCATCCAGGGCCTTTTGCATAAAGGGACGAAGTCGCTGAAAAGTGTCCTCCCCGAATACCTCGGCAACCGTATGGCCCAACACCTGGTCAGACGTCATCCCGTGAAAATTTTCAAACTGGTTGTTGATGAACCGGTAACGGAAGTCCCTGTCTATTTGGGCAATACGTCCGGGGAAACTGTTGACGATCAGAGAAAACTGCTGCTCACGCCTGCGCAATTCTTCCTCCGCCCGCTTACCTTCGGTGATATCCCGGGCAACGGCAACAATACCCGTAATGTTTCCATCACGCAGGATCGGGGACCCGCTGATCTCGCCAAACCTGACGGTTTGGTCTTTTGCGATAAACTCATATATTGACGGCATTATGGTTTCACCCTTAAACATCCCGCTGACATGCTTGATTGCCTGTTCCAGAGATGGTTTGGTCAGGATGGACCCTAAATCAGAAACATGCCGGCCAATGAAATCCTGTGGCTCATACCCAAGTACTTTCTCCACGCTTGGAGAAATACTCAAAATCTTTAAATCCATATCCAGCGTGAAAATGACGTCCCTGACATTTTCGAAACCCAGACGATGCTGTTCTTCCATCATCCTGAGTTCCTGATTGAGCGTTTCTAGATCCAGCATTTTCTTTTCAAGTTTACTGAAAAGAATTTCATTGTGTCGCCGGAAGAACTCCATTTCATCACCCAGGGGTTTTGACACGTCACGACTGACGGCTTTCTTTTCCTCCAGCAAATCGTTCAGGATTTCAAGAAGCGAATCCGGTTCCCCGGGCTTGATAATGAATCGGTCTGCACCTAAATCCAGGGCAAATTTTTCGTCCTTCGGCTCCGTGTACGTGGCCGTGTAAAAGACAAAAGGAATGTTCTTTAACTTTTCATCCGATTTGCATTGTCGGCATAAAGCATAACCATCCATCACCGGCATCAGGATATCCGAAACAATCAAGTCGGGAGACTGCTTTCGGGCAATCTCCAGGGCAACTTTCCCGTTTAATGCCTCAAACACACCCCATCCCTGACTTTTTAATAACGTCTTGAGCAGATAAAGGTTATCGCTGTTATCATCAACAATTAACACTTTTGTTTTCATGAGCCATTCCCTCTCTTGGATACTTAAGGAATACGTTATTAATGTAGCCCCCAATGATGGAAAAAGCAATGAGCACCAGGGCAAAGACCACCAATTGCAGCAATTCCATCGTAAAATTCATGTCCTGGGAACGTAATTGATAAAGAAGGATGATATCGATTCCATAGGTTACCAGCGTAAATACGCTGACAAATAAGAAACTGCGGATATCCAGACGAAAGATGCCAAACAATAGAATAATAACATAAATAAGCAAAAGCACTCCACGGGATTCCTGGGCAAAATACATTACATACATAGCCATAAGAATCGCCACGCACATCTGGATGGCCGTCAGGCTTGGATCAGCCATCCGGAGGTTGAGACCGGTGCAAAAGATGACGTACAGGATAATATTGATGAGGGGAAAGAGAATCAGAGAACCTATCAATCCCCACCACTCCATGATGTTGGACAAATAGGAGATGCAAACCAGAACAGCACAGAAAGCATAACCGGCAAATGCCATCAGGAAACGTCTTATGCGAAGAGCCTGTTTTTCATCATCTTTAGGGATTATCGAAAAATGAAGCACTTTCTGCAGGAAAGTTTGCTGCCCTGATTGTTTATTGACTGTCGCCATAGTCTATCCAATGGGGTTAAATTGTAAGATTGGCATCAACTCAAAGAAGCCGGATGATCCCCATTCCAGATACTAAAATGATTCACCAGGTAGCCGATCCACTTTCTGAAGGCTTTTGGCATGAAACTGATTACTCTTTTAATTTAACATAAAATGACCTAAATAGGAAATAAGACTTGCATAATCTATCATTGTCCCTGTTATTTTAAATGCTTGAAAAAAATCCGTCAAAGCCCTGCTTGACATAAACGGCAGACGGCATTAAACTATACCTAATAGAGATGCTGCAATGGCCGAATGATGTGAATAGAATTAGCACCATTAAATTGGAGGTAATGAAAGAAACATCGTTGGGTGTTCGTGGTAAGGTTACAATGCCAAACTGCCAAAGCAGTTATTAATGAGCTGACTACAGCTTATGTATGTAAAAAAGGCATTGCAGCTCTCTTTTTTCATGGAAGTGGTGAATCGAGATACCGCTGTGTTCGTGTGGAGTGTATTCTGCCGGATTGAAGTTAATCGAACACAGGGTCTTCGTGACTGTAGCTGTCCTAAAGGCCAATGTTCAATGATGTAACTCCATTGATCATGCGACGCGACACAGCCGGATCTCGTTACCCCTCGCAGGAAGTCATCTTCCTCGAGGGGTTTTATTTTTTCCGGCCTTCCCGTCCGGGTTTTCATACCGAGTCGCATGAAGTTGCCAATTTCAGAGTGGCAATTACCGGTAGGAGCGGAGCGCGGTCACTGAGCCTGTCGAAGTTCCGCCGCGTTATCCTTTGAATGCTATTTGGTATCAATCATCAAAAACACCCGGAAGGATTAATCCTTCCGGGTGTTTTCCAAACAGCACAAGAAAGCAATAATTACATCATTCGTTCAATAATTTACACCACACAGAAACTGGCGCCGCCTCTTACATTCTCTAGCGATAACGACATCGGCTTATACATCGATTGTATCGTTGGTTAGCCTGTCTTTCACAACGGCGATGGTAACCGGGTCTTGAGTGAGATCTGCATCCTCTTAAAGCAGCACGTTGATTGGCACGGCACCGGTCAACGCAGTAACTACGGTGCCGCGATGGGGGTGGAGGTGGACCATAGCGATGATATCCGGGAGGACGTGGTCCGGGCGGCTGTGCAAAAGCCTGAGACGCTGCCAATGTAAATATCATTGCAAAAACGGCGATAAAGAGTAAACCCTTCAAATTTTTCATTTCTCACCTCCAGTTGGTTTGCCTGATTGTAACGGATTGCTTTCTTAACGATGAATTATATAACCATCCCTATTGCATGTCAATTTATATCGGTCTGTCACTCTGTGTCAGAAAAAGGGCTTGAGGGGGTTCCGGACGCAATATAAAACATAAGGAATGAAACGGGAAGAGCATCATGATGCACCCAATTCTACACGGGCGAAGAAGTCTCATCACAACACGAATCGGCAAACCCCAGGAAACTTTTCAGCGTTTCTTCCCGCGCTTTTTTTCTCATCGTTGCAGCGCGCCATCATTTCATCGTCATGTGCTTCCAGAAACTCCTGGAGCTTACCCGACGTTTCCAATGATGAATAAGTCAGGGGAGCCTTGTCCTTTAATGCCTGTTTGATCACTTCCAGACGGTTTTGCTTCGGACTGTCTTCAGGTAGATAGGTCATACCTCCGCTTCGTTTGATTGCATTATATGTTTTTTGAAAAATTTGTCAAACAGCACGCGGATCATCCTGCCCGGATCACTTGTTTTCGTCCGGCCAGGAATACACGGGTGGACGGTTTTCAAAAAGGGTCCCATCGGGCATGACTTCCACATCTTTGCCGTCAATCTGAACAATCTTTGTCAGTGTGGCAGGAACATGACGCATCCGGGCGGACGCAATGACTTCCTCAACCGTTTTAAAACGGGAGAGTTCTTCCAGGGTAATGATCTGTGGGAGAACCATTCCCAGCCTACCGGCTTCGTAATCCGCCAGCGCCAGAGAAGGCCGGATCCAGATATGATCCGTCAGCTCCACACCATCATGAACAACGGATTGTTCGGCCGGAACCAATGTCACAAAAAAACGCACATCGTAGCGCAGGGGCAGAAATTCCGGTGTGATCCAGTGAGAAAAGTAATGAAGGCGATCTCCGGAAAGCAGTATATTTTCAGCCTCCAGCATCTGCAAAAATTTCATTTCCCCTTTGTTGACCAGCTGCCTGTAGCGGTCAAAACGCTGACGTTCCTCCGGTGTCCCGATGGTAACCGGCGTGCCGTCTTTTTTTCGGGCAATCAGAATCCCCACTTCTTCAAACATCTCACGGATTCCCGCCACCCAGGCTCCCAGTGCTTTTTCCGGGCTCGACATGTCCGGAAGAACCCGGGTAGCCTGCTGCCGATCAATGCCCCGGACAAAGCGCTCCACTCCGGATTGATAATCTTCCGGGTCAAGACTGCCGCCGGGAAACACGTGGTACCCGGGGACAAAACTGCTTTGCCGGTTTCTCAAAACCAGGAGCACCTCGATATCCTGTATGGATTTCACACGACAGGGCCTCAGAAGCACCACTGTTGACGCATCAGCCGGTACGGCATTCATTTTCGGATGTTCCCCCTACCATAGTCACCCAACAGGAGCATAACACACTGTACCCCAAACAGACCAGCACCGAAAAATACCGGGTATTTGCGATGGATGTTCCCTGTCCGGATCCGCGGTATTCTTTGATCCCGCTCACGTGGGACGAGCGTTAATTCTCCGTAGAGCGCCGCGATATAATAACGTTCATTTCATATCTCGACAGTTTGCTGCGAGGCGGTTGATCCGAGACTTGCAACAAAAACCACTTCGCGGGGCACCTTGTAGGCGGAAAGATACGTCCGGCAATACTGAATGATTTCTTTTTCATCTGTTGCGTCGCCGGGCTTTCTCACAATCAGTGCTTTAACAATCTCTCCCCGCATGAGGTCTTTTTCACCGACAACTTTTGATTCAACAACAGCGGGATGCATATCCAGGATCAATTCCACCTCTTTTGGATATACATTGAAACCGCTGGTGATAATCATGCGTTTTTTCACGCCGACCAGAAAGAAGTAGCCGTCTTCGTCCATATACGCCAGGTCACCCGTATGAAGCCAGCTGTCACGTATGACCTGAGCCGTTGCTGCTTCATCCCTGTAGTAACCCTGCATCACGACATTACCGCGGACAACCAGTTCTCCTATCACTCTCCTTGCCACTTCTGAACCGGCATCATCCAGGACCTTCGCCTCAACGCCCGGAAGAACCGTTCCTATGGAACCGGGCTTCTGCTGTTTTCCGGGCAAGGAAAAGATACAGCAGGGAGATGTTTCCGTCAGACCGTAACCTTCCAAAACCTGAATGCCGATGTGTTTTTTAAATTCGGCAAACAGTTCCGGCGGCATGGGTGACCCGCCCGTAATGGCAAACCGTAAAGAACTGAGATCGAATTCTTTGAGCTTCTCGTGGAACAGCATACCTATATAGAAACGGGGAACGGCGGCGATATAGGTCACCCGCTCCTTCTGAATCGTTGTAAAGATGCTATCCATCGTAAAACGATCCAGCAGCACAACGGCGGCACCTATGCAGAGGGGAGACAACATGTTGCAGGCAGCACCAAAGGAATGAAACAGGGGAATAACGGCAAGGGATCTATCGTCTTCTGTACCATTGAAGATCGTGCGGAGAAGATTGGCCTGGGTGGCCAGATTATGATAGGTGAGCACCGCACCGAGGGGCTTCCCCGTCAGGCCCGCCGTATAGATCATGACAGCCGGATCATCTCCTTGTAGTGCCGGCGGATCCGCAATCACTGATCCGCTGTGAATGATTTCATTAAAAGGAGATCCGGGATTCAAACCGGTGGTTGTGATCAGATGCCGGCAAGCAGGCAGGCGTTCCTGGATGGCGTGGAATCTTTTGGCAAAACTGTCCGATGTAATCAGAGCTTTTGCCTCACAATTTTCAAGCAGATGCTCCAGTTCATAGGAGGTGGACATGACACTCAACGTTACGGCAACAGCCCCCAGTCTTAAAACGGCAAAATAGGATATAATAAACTCCGGACAGTTGCCCAGCATCACAGCAACTTTATCGGCTTTTCGAATTCCCAACCCCTCCAGATAATGGGCCAGAGCTTCGACATACCTGTTCAGTTCATAATAAGATAATGTTTGACCTTCGTAAATAATGGACGTATTTTCCGGACAGCGCGCGGTGGTTTCCTGAAGCATCCTTTCCATCATCATTTTATTCCGATTTACCTCCTGCGACGCTCATTAAACAGCACGTCGCCTTCATATTATCTATAAGTGGCCCGTTTTGACTTGTCAAGAAACTTCGCGTCGAATTGCCTCAAATAAAATGTTACCGAAGGGTCTTGTAAAGAGGATACGTTGACTCATAAACCGATGTTACCGAAGATAGGTTCGGAAACGGAGGTTGAACGATGAGTCCTCAGGCGAAGGAAGAGTATTTTGAGGTTCTTTATAAGCGGTATAAAGAAGCATCTCGTAAAGAAAAAACGGTTATCATTAGTGAATGTTGTGCTGTTTGTGGTTACCACCGGAAACATGCGATCCGGCGGTTAAGAGGGCATAAACGGTTTACAAAGCCAAAGGCTAAGAAAAGAGGAAAGCCTTCTGTTTACAATAAAGAGGCCATTATCCGGCCGCTGAAACAGATCTGG
>JAQVLL010000063.1 GCA_028704195.1 Smithellaceae bacterium | reverse complement strand
ATCGGCGCTGTTGAGGCCGTCAAAAACATGCTTTTCGGTGATTCAAACTCAGATTCATCAGATGATGAAAGCGCTGAAGAGGACGAGGAACAGGAGCTAATGGACAATGCTCTTGAATTTCTGGAAAAAGCCGATCAATACTGGAAAAAAGGAGATATCGAAAACACCCTGAACGAACTGGACAAGGCCTATGCGTTGATTTTGGACGCGGACGGTGAAGTGGCCATTGCAAGGCAGAAAGATGATTTGCGTCTTTTGATTTCTCAGCGGATCATGGCCGTTTACGGATCCAAAAGGCGCCGAACAGTCGGCAAGTCCAGTGAAATTCCGCATCTGATGAATGCGGATGTGCAAAAAGAGATTCGCTCCTTTCAGGGACCTGAAAGAGAATTCTTTATCGCTTCTTATGAACGTTCCGGCAAATACAGGGACCTGATTGTCGGTGAATTAAAAAAAGCAGGAGTTCCCGAGGAGCTTTTCTGGCTGCCACTGGTGGAAAGCGGATTCAAGGCAACCGCCTTGTCGCCCGCGAGAGCGTTGGGCTTGTGGCAATTTATCCCCTCGACAGGATATAAATACGGCCTTTCCCGTGATGAGTGGGTGGACGAGCGTATGGATGTTTTAAAGTCCACAAGGGCGGCCATTGCCTATTTGAAAGAACTGCACGGCATGTTTGGCGACTGGCTTACCGTACTGGCGGCTTATAACTGCGGCGAGGGCAGGGTACTCCGCGTCATTTCAAGACAGCAGATCAATTTCTTTGACCGGTTCTGGGACCTCTACTCGCAATTACCCAACGAGACAGCGCGTTATGTTCCGCGTTTTCTCGCCACGCTGCACATCGTAAAAAATCCCGGCAAGTATGGTTTTGATTTACAGAAATCAAAAGACTCGTTGCTCAACCATGAAACCGTGAAGGTCAATAAGATCATGAAGCTGTCGGACATCGCTTCTAAAATGGAGGTGTCCGAAGAAACCATTACTGTGCTTAACGCTGAACTACGGCATAAATTGACACCTGACCGTGAATACGCCATTAGAATCCCGAAAGGATCACTCGATAAATTTAACAGTGTCTACGGCGATATTCCGGTAACGGAAAAACCGACCTTCACTTATGCGCAATCGCATTCACCCCGTTCGGCATCCATCCGTTCAAACGCAAAATCGAGGTCATCAAGAACCTGTGACACGCATCGCGTCCGGCGGGGGGAGACGCTGACGTCCATCGCGAATAAATATGGCGTGTCCATCAAGGAGCTTCGGAGAGCAAATCGTTTGAACAGGAAAAACGTGTTAAAGAGGGGACAGACGATTCAGATTCCTGGCGGGAGAAACCTTGCGGCCCTTAATAATAACCGCTCGGTTTCGGTTTACAAGGTAAAAAAGGCTGATACCCTTCATTCTATTGCCAAACGCTTTGATGTGCCCGTTGCAAAACTGAAAAAAGCGAACAAAATAAAAGGTAATACAATATATGCAGGGAGAAAAATCAAGGTTCCGGGTCAGAAACTGAAAGGTAATACCGTCAAGGGTAAAAGTAAAAAAGGCAGGGCGGCCAGAAAAGGCACAAAAAGAAAGATCGCTGCAAAACGCTGACAGGTAGTTTGAATCACCTGAAGCTGTAGAAAAATCCTGAAAGCGCTTGATAAACGGTGAATCCGCGGAGGATCTTCCTGCCCGGGAGACTGTGTCTTCATTCATTCTCATGTCATTTTGAAGCGAAGCGAGAAATCTTGTTTTTAAAAAATACAATACATTAAGATTCCTCACGGAGTTTATCATGAGCATAGCCGAAGGATTCGGAACGCGTGACCTGAAAGGTTATCACACTTCTTGCTATTGCGACAAAGCCTTCGGGCAAAGGCTTTTTATCGGAAGACATTATTGGATTTTTGCGGATTGTGTTAATAAAGAATAAAGTTCTTTTTCTTTTTTTTTCATTTTGCGGGCGTCCGCTGTAGAGGTGTTTTCGTGATTATAGCCTCTCAGATGCAACAGACCGTGAATGATTAAAAAAAGGATTTCCTCGTCAAAGCTCAGATTACCCCTCGCTGCGTCCCTGCCCGCCGTGTCAACGGATATGACAATATCACCCAGCATTTCCGGGTTAATGTTGCAGAATTCACCTTCCTGAAGCGGAAAAGAAATAACATTGGTGGGCCTGTCCTTGCCCAGGTATTCTTGATTGATTTGCCGCATGAGCGCATCGTCAACAAACGTAAGGCTGATTTCCATATTCCCGCAGTTCAGCAGTTTCAGAAGCGTGTTTATCTGCCTGCGGATTTTTCGTTTGTCGATTTTAATACGTTTCTGCTGATTTTCTATTTGGATTTTCATTCGGTTCTTTTTTCCCGTTTGTCTCTTTTGGAGGGGTTTCCGGATAATCGATGCGATGATGAAAGATTCCCGTTAATATCCGGGTAAAGGTGTCCGCGATCGTGCTTAAATTTTTCAGCGTCAGCTCGCAGTCGTCCAGCTGTCCGTCTGAATAGACCTGTTCGATCCGCTCGCGAACCAGTGACCGTATTCTTGCAGGTGTTGGATGCGTCAGTGTGCGAGATGAGGCTTCGATAATATCACCCAGCATAACGAGTCCTGCTTCCTTTGTCTGGGGTTTGGGGCCGGGATAACGAAAATGGCTTTCCGAGAGAGAGCGAATTGATTCGTCCTTGTCCTTTTTTGCCTTGTTGTAAAAATAACTGACGAGACTGGTTCCGTGATGTTCCCGGATGATGTTGATGATCGGCTGACCGAGTTTTGCTTTTTCGGCCAGTTCACACCCCTCCTTGATATGGGAGATGATAATCAGCGTGCTCATCTTCGGAGAAAGTTTATCGTGCCGGTTTTCACAGCCGATTTGATTTTCAATGAAATAATGCGGTTTTGCCAGCTTGCCGATATCATGATAATAAGAGCTGACTTTGGCCAGCAGTGCATTCGCGCCGATCGCTTCCGCCGCCGCTTCTACAAGTGACGCGACGATGATGCTGTGATGATATGTGCCCGGTGCTTCGATAATCATTCTCTGGAAAATCGGCTGATTGAGGTTGGCCAGCTCCAGCAGCTTGATATAGGTGATAAAGCCGAAGACGCTCTCAAATAAGGGGGTAAGACCGGCAACCAGAACGCCTGTGATCATGCCGCCTAAAATCCCCATGGCCAGCCGGATCGGCAAATCATTCAGAAAATGACCGGATAAAAGATTCAAACAAAGAATCGCCGCAATATTGATAACGGCCAGGAAAAGACCGACCTTGAAAAAAGTGGAACGCTGTCGGCTGTTGACAATATGATAGGAAGCGGCAACAGAACCCATAAATGAAAAAAGCGAGAAAATAATTTTTTCTTCAAAAAGAAGACTGATGAGAAAGGATGTCAGAACGCTCATGATCATGGCCACGTTCCGGTTCACCAGAACAGCAATGATCATGGCACCGCAGGCAAAGGGAATCGCGAAATAGCAGGAATCAACCGGAATAAAGGGGAAAGCTTTATTGACGGCAACGGAGATGAAGATTCCCGTCTTCACAAACAGGATCTGAAGAACAGCCACAATGGCGAATACAAGAAAGTCCAGATTGGAGCGGGCCGGAGCCTTCAGCCAGTTTCGGGTGCGCCAGAAATACAGAAGCAGTGAAAGAAACAAAACCGTGAAGAAAATTCCCAGAATCACCGACAAACCTGATATTTTACTGTCCGCCAACGTCTTGTGAAACGCTTCCAGTTTAGCCAGTTCCAGATAACCTATTTTTTCGCCTTCGCGGACAATCATTTCATTTTTCTGCACCTGGAAATAAACCGGTTTTACCTCTTCTATGGAGGTAAGTAGTTTTTTCTCCGTTTCATATTTATTGAAGGCGAGATTGGGTTGAATAAGCTTCTTCAGCATCGAAAAGGAATATCGCGCAAAAGAGGGCGGGTCGTCATTAAAAACGTTTTCCACTTTTTCGGAGAGCAACGTATTAATATCCTTGATGTTGAGGATGGACGAAACATCCTTGAGGTTTTCCTCTTCCCGTGTGATCACGTTGACAATGGTGATGCCCTTATCTTTCTCCTGTTTTTGAAAGGACGTTTGTGTGATCAATGTGTTTTTATAAAAAGAGTCAATGACGGCGAATAGTTTCTGCTGTAGCTCCTCAGAAAACTTATTGGCCTTAAGAAATGAAAATTCCCTTGCTGTAAGCGGGATTCCCAGTGATTTTTCAAGCGTGCCCTTCAGTTGTTCGTTGCCGGGAATTTTTGCGCTTAGCGCGAAGGAATTCATTATTTTTGCTTTCACAGTAATCGGCATATCAGCATCGTAATCGTAGACAGGGCGAGTGTTTGCAGGCGCCTCTTTCTTTTTCTGCTCGGTGGATTTGACGTCTTCGACAAGAAAATCCCGGTCTGCCTTGATGTTTTTTTGAGCGATCATGCCGTACCGGTAGTCCGGGTCGGAAACGTACAGATTAGGCGCCAGAAGAATGGATAATCCGATGCTTAAGAAAATAAGAATTGCCCACCTCTGAAAGAGGTTGTTCTTCAGGAACTCAAAAGAAATCTTGTTTTTTCCCTTCAGTTTTCCGATGGCTATATTGATTTTTTCCAATGACGAGTCAATGATGTTCATGTTGTTTACCCGATTTCTTTTCCCGGTCCCAGGAATCGTAGGCTGAAATGATATCAGCCACGAGGGGATGACGGACGACGTCAACCTGTGAAAAATGGACGATACGGACGCTATCGAGCTTCTTTAGAATTTTTTCCGCCTCAATCAAGCCCGATGATTTCTCGGAAGGCAGGTCAATCTGCGTAATGTCACCTGTCACAACGGCTTTAGAGTTGAACCCCAGACGCGTCAAAAACATCTTCATTTGTTCAGAAGTGGTGTTTTGGGCTTCATCCAGAATAATGAACGAATCATTCAGGGTCCTGCCGCGCATAAATGCCAGCGGCGCCACCTCGATAAATCCCTTGTTGATGAGCGCTCCTGCTTTTTCCATGTCCATCATGTCATAGAGCGCGTCATATAAAGGGCGCAGATAAGGATTCACTTTTTCGGCCAGATCACCCGGCAGAAAACCCAGGCGTTCGCCGGCTTCCACGGCCGGGCGGGTCAGAATGATTCGCTGCACTTTTTTATCCAGCAGATAAGATACCGCCATCGCCATGGCCAGGTAGGTTTTGCCGGTTCCGGCAGGTCCGATGGAAAGCACCATGTCCGCTTTTCTCATGGAATCGATATAGTGGCGCTGAGCGATGCTTTTTGGAGTGATAGTGCGCTTTTTTGAGGAAATGAACACGGTATCGAGAAAGATGCGGGCCAGATCAAAATGAATATCCTGCGTTAAAATTCGATGAGCGTAGTCAATATCGGAAGAATGAATGAGCCATCCTTTTTCCATAATCTCATAAAGCTGTTTGAGCAGAAGAGTAATCTTCAGAACGGCTTCATCATTGCCGCTGATGGAAAGATGATTGCCCCAAGGCTTCACCTTGACCTGCTCGAGCTTTTCGAGAAATCTGAGGTGCTTGTCGTGTTCACCGCAGAGATTCTTCAGGATGTTCGAATCCGCGAAGGATAATTTCTCTGCCCGGATGGCGATTTTAGTTGCTTTAATCAAAAAATCAGCCTCTAAAATGTTAACCTTCAACCGATCCTGCCTTTGATTATATCATGAGCAACGCGGGTTCGGGGACCTTCCATTCGACGGCGTTTTTTCTATCATCATGAAGCATTGAATGCAATACAAATTACGCCTGTAAAAACAGGTGCGCAAAGACCTTGGCGTTGCCGATCATGTTGTCAATTGGACAGTTTTCATCAGGCTGATGCGCGTTCATATTTGTCTTTGACCAGACCGCAACCGGATAATCCCTTTTTCGCAGATAGGTGGCAACCGTGCCTGCACCGACGCCGCCCGCATGTGCTTGCAGCTGGTATACTTTTTCAATGGCCTGTCTCAGGGCGGAGACAACAGGAGCATCCGCCGGTGTGGGACGTGCAGGCTGGACGTACTGCTCATGACGGATTTCAATCTTTACCGAAAATTTCTTTTCCACTTTTTGTGTAATCTTACGGATTTTCTTTAAGACATCCTCAAGATCGTATTGCGGAAGCACACGGCAATCCATGTAGAAGACATCTTCACCGGGAATGGTGTTGATGTTGCCCACATTGGCCTCTTTTTTCGTTGGTTCAAAGGTGCTGACGGGCGGATCAAAAAGAGTATCCACCGCATCAAATTCCTTGCGAAGCTTCGTCAGTTTTGTCACCAGATGAGAAGCTGCCGAAAACGCGTTGTTGCCCAGTTGTGGTTTACTGCCGTGGCATTGTTTTCCCGTCGTTTTAAAGCACAGCCAGAGAATGCCTTTTTCCGCGATTTCAATGAGGGAGCCCTCCGGATTTCCGGAGTCGGGAACCACGATGAGATCATCTTTGTCGAAAATCTTTTCCGGCAGATCCAGTACGTAATAAAGTCCTTTGCCGCCCGATGTTTCCTCATCCGCAACGAAGAAGAGATTAAGGGGATGAGCAGGGGTGATGCCTTCATCCAGAAATGCCTTTGCGGCAAAGATCGATGCCACCATGTCCTGCTGGTTGTCTTCCGTACCACGGCCGAAGATATGGTTGTCCTTGACATAGGCTTTGTATGGATCGGAACTCCAGAGATTGAGCTCTCCCGGCGGGACAATGTCCAGGTGCGTGATGATCCATATCTTGCGGGTTTTATCGATTCCATCAAGAGACGTCAGGAAGTTGGGACGAAGCCCCGCGGATACGCTGTTGTCCGGCGCGTCGAAATGACGAAAAGATGTAAAACCCGTTTCCACGAGACGCTTCTTCAGCATCTGCGCCTTTTGCATTTCGCCGTCACCGCCATTGACCGGACCGACGGCCGGCACACCCGTCAGCTCTTTCTGCAGCTCAATCATATCGTCACGATAGGAATCGATCCGTCGGGAAAGTTTTTCAAAAACATTTTCGTCCATCATCATTTACACTCCGTATTACAGATTTGGCAGGATCAGGACAGGTTGTCCCCATTTTTCGGGCAGTTTGCCAAATTGATCCGTATTGCCCAAAATGAGCATCAGCCTTCTTTTTTCATTCAGGTAGGTGGCCGCGACTCGCTTGACATCCTTACCGGTTACGGCTTCAATTTTTTTTCGATAGCTGATGAGATAATCAGCGGGTAATTTTTCATACTCGACAAGCATCTGTTGCACCGCAATCTGATGAGGCAGTTCAAACGAAAAAATAAAATTGTTGAGGATGGATTTCTTTGCCCATTCCAGCTCATCGGGTTTGATGGAACCGGCTGCGGTATTGCGCAGAATGTCATTGATAAGATACAGGGACTGAAGGGTTGTTGTGGTTTTGGTGAACGCGTATGTTCCGAAAATGCCGTAACTGGACCGCGCACGGTAGAAACTGCCGGCGCTGTATGCAAGGCCTTCATGATTTCGCACTGCGCTGAATATCCGCGAGCGAAATCCGCCGCTACCGACAATAAAATCAAGCACCGAGAAGGGATAATAGTCCGGATCGTTTTTACTGACCGTAAATTCCCCGCTGACCACGGTTGATTGGGTAAGCTGCTTATGGATATAGAAAACCCCAGGGGTTGTTTTCTTCGGCGGAGGCGCCGGATTCACGGCATGCCGGACTTGTCCCCAACGGCCAAAATATTGCATGATTTTCTTCACGGCTTCTTCTTTGGAAATGTCACCGGTTACCGCGATCATTGTATTGGACGGGAAAAAGTATGAACGGTGAAAATCAATCAGGTCGTCGCGGCGGATATTTTCCAGCGAGCCGGTCGTCATGTAACGGCCGCGGGGATCATCGGGATAAAGCAGGCGGTTGAACTCTCGAAAAGCCAGTTTCTGGGGATTATCCGATGTTCTGCGCAGCTCTTCATTCTTCAATGAAAGGGCCAGCTGGATTTTCTTTTCTTCAAACGCGGGTTTTCGGATAATCTGTGCCAGCAAGTCCAGACAGGCATCAAGATCATCCTTTAAAAAAGAAAAAGTAACGGATGCTGAATCAAGCGACATGGAAAGGGAAGGCGAAGCGGCAAGCGCATCCAGGCGCTCATCGATTTCGTCACTGGAGAATTTTTCCGTTCCGCCCGTTCTCATGAGATACGCGGTCAGCTCGGCCAGACCTTCTTTGCCCGGTGGATCATACATTGAACCGGTCCTGACCAGGGCCGATATGGAAACCAGAGGCAGTTCGCTATCCTGCAGGTAAAACAATATCATACCGTTTTTTAGGTCGACACGTTCGGCCTGCTGAAGGCGAAATTCAAGCCGGGGGTATTTGATATTATCAGGCATGGGGAAAGGCTGGGCTGACATGGAGCGGGAGGGGAAAATTCCGCAATGAAGGAACATCATCAGTGCGATGATCAAGCAGGTCAGTGGTCCCGGAAGAATACGGCCAGTCATAATCCTTACAAAGTATGCCTGTAAAAGACCGCTCAATGGAGAATGTAAAAACAAATAATGAGAAATAACGTTTGTCCAATTACTTTTCATTTTTACCTTCACCTGTTTTTTTATTGATTACCCTGTTTAGAACGGCAACCGTGCG